>QHRI01000434.1 GCA_003221375.1 Verrucomicrobiota bacterium | reverse complement strand
CGGCCGGTCCACACCTGTTGCGACGGCGAACCGGTTCGCATCAACACGAAAAAGAGCACCAGAACCAAAATAAAAAATGCGTAGGCGAACGGGATAAATTGTCGACGCTCCATCCGTGCGACGATGGCGGCAAAAATCGTATTGGCGATCAACATGACCACCAGTGTGGCCGTGAACATCCATGGCAACGTTTCAAGTCGATTGCCGGCTGCGATGCTGTCGCGAATTGGTTTCACTATGTAATAGGCCGTCAGGATGATGAAGTGAAATGCAAAGCCGAGCCACAACGCGCGCAATTCGTTCGGCTTTACGTCAACAATTTTGGCAAAGATGCGTTTCATACCGAGGCGCTGTCATCCTGAGCGTGAGCGAAGGATCCCGCCTACTTGCGTGACGTTTTCCGCATTCGTGAAGTCCCTCGCACTCGCTCGGGATGACATGGCTGTCATGCTTGTTTCTTCCACGCTGCAAGCACTTCCGCTTCGCGCTCGGGTGTAATGCCGGCTTTCATGTGTGCCTGTCGATCTTGCGGCCGGGATTTGAACCAGGCAAGCGTGTCACGCGCGGTTTCGTCAAGCGAACGGAAGGTTAGCCCTTTGGAAAGCGCACGACTGATGTTGGTGCGGGTGACCCCGTCCTCTGCACCGGCCCACACCGGCATTTCAGACCAAGCCTGCACCTTTTGATTGGTCAAAAATTTCTCATCTGCCCAGGTAAACTTGGCGTTGGATTTCAGAGCGGTTTTGATTCCATCGAGCATTTCACCAATGCCGATCGGCGTGGCCGGGCCGGTCGCATTGTAAATTCCAGTCTCGCCATTTTCTGCCATGCGGATCGTCCATTCCGCCAAATCGCGCCCATCGATGTATTGAACCGAATCCTGTGGTTTACCCGGCGCGAGCACCTCACCGCCGCGATCGATCCGAACCGGCCAATAGGTAAAGCGATCACTCTCGTCCCGTGGCCCAACGATCAATCCAGGCCGGATGATGAGCGCTTTGCCCGGAAACCATTTCTCCGCCTCTTTTTCTGAAAGCACTTTGAGCGGCTTGCAGCGGAGCGTTTTCGTCCGGACCGGTCTTTGAGTCCTGATAGACGGAAATAGTCGAGGTAAAAACGTATCGATCGACGTTTCCCTTCAAAATCTGCGCGGCGTCTCGCACCCAGACCGGCAGCGTTGTGGGATTATCGATCACCACATCCCATGTTCGGCCTTTCAACGCGTCCAGCTGTCCGTTGCGATCGCCGATTAGTTGCTCGACCTCGCTCGGCAACTCGCCCGGATGGCTTTTCCCGCGATTGAATGTCGTGACCTTGTGGCCGCGGCTCAATGCGTATTGAACCTGGTATGGCCCGGTGAACCCGGTGCCACCAAGAATGAGAATGCGCAGAGGCTTCACGGATTTCTCTGCGAGCAGCGTGGTCGATCTTATGCTGAGAGCAAATCCGCCAGCAGCGATACTAGAGAGTTTGATAAATTGGCGGCGCGTCGTTTTCATTGTGCGGTAACCTTTGTTGTCATTCCGAGCGAAGTCGAGGAATCTCTTAACGTTATCGTAGGACAATTAGAGATGTTTTCAGGCCTTCGCATAAAGCGACAGGTTGGCAGGCGAGTCCAATCGACATGACAATTCGAGAGGTGATCGGAATGACTCGACGCAAAGCCGTGCGCCTGATTGGCGCAAGCGGAGCTGGATTGCTTCTGCCACTTGCTACGTCGCGTGCGCAGGCGAAAGCCGAACCATCAGCGATGCTGACGCGTGCGATTCCGTCATCCGGGGAAAAACTGCCGGTGATCGGTCTGGGAACCTGGCAGGCGTTCGATGTCGATCTTGCCTCGGATAATCGGAAACAACTCGGAGATGTTCCACGAAAGTTTGGACTCGCGGCAAGGAGAATGGAATCAAATCGATGGAGCGTTCGCTGGCACTTCTGCGCGCAAAACGAATCGATCTGATGCAAGTTCATAATCTCGTCGACGTCCGGACCCAGCTGACGACCTTGCGTGAATGGAAGGCGCAGGGACAAATTCGTCATCTGGGCATCACCCACTACGAAGCCGGCGCATTCGCTGACGTGGAAAAAATCATGCGAAGCGAGAAGCTCGATTTTGTGCAGATCAACTATTCGCTTATGGAGCGCGAAGCCGAAGGACGGCTTTTGCCGCTTGCCCAGGAACGCGGCGTGGCGGTTATCGTTAATAGGCCGTTTGGCGGTGGCGATCTCTTCAGCCGAACGCGCTCAAAGCCATTGCCTGACTGGATGGGGGAAGTTGGTTGTCGTTCCTGGGCACAATTTTTCCTTAAATGGATCGTCGCCAATCCCGCTGTCACTTGCACCATTCCCGCGACCGACCACCTCTAGACTGCGTTTTTTGCAGACCCTGTGCGCATCGAGCAATTGTCAACCGGAAAAATTTACGTTTTCTGAAAAAAATCAGTTGCACGGCCAGTCGAATTCATCGATAGGACGCGCGCTTTATGCGAAAAATAACCCCCTGTCTTATTCTCGGCCTTTGTTGCGTAACATTTTGTCCGCGTCCGGCGGCTGCGCTGAATTTTTCGGCGCCCAAGCCCAAGTTCGGGTACACGGATGCGTCCGGCAAAAAGCAGTCGATTGAGATCGTCGACAAATATTATCCGAAGAAGATCGTGAAGCCGTTCGGGGATGACTCAAAGATCGATCCGAAGCTGCGCCGAGCGGCCACCATCGCGGAAGAACGAGCGCGAGCACACTCGCTTTCCAAGTGCTGGCACTACGTGAAAGAAGCTCTGGTTGCTGCTCGCGTGGTGAAATCCCGGCCACAGACGCTCCTGGCAAAGCAAGCTGGGCAGGAGCTGGTGAAGGATTACGGGTTCAAGAAACTTCCCGTGACCAATCCTTACGAAGCGCCGGTCGGCGCGGTGCTGGTTTACGATGCTAAACGCGCGGCGGGGCACGTCGAGATCCGAACTGAGAATGGTTTCGCGAGCGATTTCCGCTCCAAGACGCCATCTCGCCGGCCGCTGCTAGGCGTTTTCGCGAAAAGTTAGTTCGCTCATCCGAGCGATCCTGAGCGGACGAAAGAATCAATTGCGGCTGGCAATTTGTGCGGCTGCGCGAGATTCTTTGTCAATGTTTCAGCCGGTCCGAATCGCCATGTGGTCGGGGCCGCGAAATATCTCCACGGCCATGATGCGCGCATGGGGTAATCGCGCTGATACTTTTGTCATCGACGAGCCCTTTTATGCTTATTACTTAGGCGCTACCGGGAAAGAGCATGCTGGCGCGGATGAAGTGATCGCCTCCGGGGAGACCGATTGGCGAAAAATTATCGCGCAATTGACCGGCCCAATCCCCAACGGGAAGCGTATTTCCTTCCAAAAACAAATGGCGCATCACCTTTTGCCAGAAGTCGATCGAAATTGGCTTGGTGCAGTTACGAATTGCTTTCTTATTCGCGACCCGCGCGAAGTGATTGCTTCGTACATTAAAAAGCGAGAGGATCCAACTTTGCCGGACCTAGGCTTTGCGCAGCAGGCAGAGATCTTTGATTCTGTCCGCGCTCACACGAATTCGGTGCCAGCGGTCGTGGACGCAAAAGACGTGCTGGAAAATCCGGAGCGAATGTTACGCTTGCTTTGCAAGGCAATCGGCGTGGATTTTAGTGACCTAATGCTTTCCTGGCCTCCTGGCCTGCGTGAGACCGATGGCATCTGGGCCAGCTATTGGTATGGTGAAGTGGAAAAGACCACATCGTTTCAACCCTATCGTCCCCGCCCCACTAAAGTGCCCGCGCGCTTACAGGAAATTCACGATGGCTGCCGCGAGTGCTATGAAAAGCTCTACGAATGTCGATTGCGTTGAAAACGTGTCATCCCGAGTCGCGAAGACGACGAGGGAGCTCGCAATCGAAGCCTCCCAGACCTTGGGCCGCTAAAACATGCGATTCACTAATGAGGTGAACTTAACCGCAAGGTGATTTGTGTGATCCTTGGCGCGATGAGACGTTCCTCGCTCCGCTCGGAATGACAGCGTAAAAATGCTTCAGCAATTTAACGAAAAAAATCGCAATCTGATCGTTAATATCAACGGTCAGCTCGTGCACCGCGACAAAGCCGGCGTCAGTCCGTTTGATTCCGCCGTCCAGGGCGGGGACGCGGTATGGGAAGGATTGCGATTGTACAACGGCCGGATCTTTAAACTTAATGAGCATCTCGACCGGTTGGAGCGTTCAGCGCGCGCTTTGTCATTCGCCGAAATTCCATCGCGCGAAAAATTCATTGAAGAGATCAAACGCACGCTC
>QHRI01000015.1:17828-19280 GCA_003221375.1 Verrucomicrobiota bacterium | reverse complement strand
GGTGATCCAACAGGCGGGCGAGAAACCGGCGCCGAAATTGCGCACTCTTGTGCCAGGGTTGGATCGGGATTTGGAGACGATCTGCGCGAAATGTTTGGAGCGAGAGCCAGGTGCGCGGTATCGCTCTGCGGGCGCTCTGGCCGAAGACCTCGAATGTTGGCTGGAAGGTCAGGCCATCGCCGCGCGCCCTCTCTCAGCGCCCGCGCGCGCGCGGCGCTGGATGCGGCGGAGCCCGGCTATTGCTGGAATGGCGGTGCTCCTGATGGTGTTGGGGTTGGCCGCGGGGGCGACGTTGTGGAAGCGCAGCGCGTCAAGCCCTCCAGCAACGACCGGGATTGCTGTTCTACCTTTCGAAAGTTTGAGCGACAGCAAAGAGGACGCAATTTTTGCCGATGGTGTTCAGGATGACATTCTGACCAAACTTGCCAGCATTCGCGATCTCAGGGTCATCAGCCACACCAGCGTAATGAAGTATCGCGGAGAGCGACATGTTCGTGAAATAGGAACAGCCCTCGGGGTTTCGCACATTCTTGAGGGTACTATCTCCCGCAGTCGCGGGAGCGCGCGCTTTCATCTCAAGATTCGATTGATAGACGCTCGCACTGGTACTCTGGTCTGGGCGGAGGAATACGATCGCGATTTGAGTGACCTGTTTGCCGTCCAGAGTGAGCTTGCGCGAACGGTCGCTGAACGTCTTCGCGCGAAAATTTCGACCGCCGAGAAACTGGCCGTTGAACAGCCACCAACCACCGATCTCATTGCTTTCGACCTCTACAACCGCGCGAAGAATTTTCTCGCCTTGCGCCTTAGCAGCGGTGTGAAAGCAAATTTGCTGCAAGCGATCGATCTGTTGAACGAGGCCGTTGCACGTGATCCCTTCTTTCTCCAGGCGTATTGCCAGCTTGCTTACGCCCATGATCAGCTTTATTTCCTTGGCTACGATCATACTCCGGCACGGTCGGCATTGGCTGAAGCGGCCATCGAACGGGCGTTTCGTCTTCACCCAGATGCGGGCGAAATTCACTTGGCCCATGCGCGAAATCTTTATCATGAACACCTCGATTATGGTGGCGCTCTGGCTGAACTAAAGCTTGCCCGCCAGACCTTGCCCAATGATGCACGAATATTCCGGATGATGGGGTACATCCAGAGGCGGCAGGGACTCTGGGAAGAGTCCACACGAAGCCTTGAGCGGGCACTTGATCTAGACCCGCGCCATGTTGAAACGCTCCAGCAAATTGCGCTCAGTTACGGAGTTCTCAAGCGTTATGCTGACGAAAAGTCTGTGCTGGATCGCGCGCTGGCTATTGAGCCAACCGATTTCGATACCAAGATCGCGCTTGCAGCTCTTCAATTTCACTGGAAGGCCGATACCCGGCCAATGCGCGACACGATTGATTCCATTCAGTCAACAAACCCCGAAGCCTTGTCGAATGCCGTTGATGAGCAGCT
>QHRI01000015.1:0-17649 GCA_003221375.1 Verrucomicrobiota bacterium | reverse complement strand
AAGGAAGAAGCGCTGCGTGAGGGTCGGCGCGCAGTCGAACTCGTCCCAGTGGAAAAAGATGCATTGGTCGGTCCCACGATGGTCAAGTATCTGGCAATGATTGCAGCATGGGTTGGCGAAAAAGATCTGGCTTGCGAACAGCTGGCCATAGCCATTCGTCCACCAAGTACGGTCAGCTATGGTCAACTAAAACTCTTGCCGTTTTGGGACCCGCTTCGGAGCGATCCGCGCTTTGAGAAAATCGTCGCTTCACTGGCGCCCAAAGAGGACGAAAACAGATGAAAGCGTGGTTCACGCATTCGGCTCGCTTTTGGCGGGCGCAATCTGAAATGGAGCGATAGCGGGAGTGATTACAGTTTTTACGGAATAAACAAAATCGTGTGAATAACTTATCCAAAAAAAATTTCCTTTTTTTCTTTGCAACTTTGTGAAGTTCATCTAGCATCGTGATCTTTTAAATGAGCGATCCTCGTACTGACATTCCTGTTTCAACAGGGGTGCCAAACCAATCCTTTACTTGCCCGCAGTGCGGATCGGCATCGCGCGTCGCTCGCAGTTTGTGTTTAAGCTGTCTTCTTTCCGCAGGGGTCGGCGCCAATGGGCACAATGATGACCCGCCGGCCGAAGTTTCGGCGGCGGTGGAGGCGGAACCTTCCTCGAAGGCGGAAACACTGGATGACTTGCTCGGTGAACTCGATGTGTGCGACGCCGATTGGCGCGTAGGGAATTATCAAATTCTGGAAGAAATCGGGCGTGGCGGGATGGGCGTCATTTATCGGGCACGACAACGGCACTCGCGCCGCATCGTGGCGTTGAAGCGAATTTTGTCGTATCACGCCGATTCTCAGGAAACGCTGGCGCGTTTCCGCCGTGAGGCACAGGCTGCCGCGAGCCTCGATCATCCGAACATTCTGCCGATTTATGAAGTGAGCGAATGCGACGATGGGTTGCCTTTCTTCAGCATGAAATTTGCCGGTGGTGGGAGTTTGCTGGATGCGGCACCGGCCTTGCGGAATGAACCACGTCGCTCGGTGGCATTGGTGGCGAGAGTAGCGCGTGCGGTGCAATACGCGCATGGGCAGGGGATCCTCCATCGAGATTTGAAACCGGGGAACGTTTTGTTGGACGGTCGGGGCGAACCGCTGGTTAGCGATTTCGGTCTCGCCAAATGGCTGGACAGTAGCAGTCACCTAACGCGGACGCTTACTATTTTTGGTACGCCCGGTTATATTGCGCCCGAGCAGGTGAATGGATCGTCGGCCGGACTTGGTCCTGCGTCCGATATATATAGTTTG
Organism: Verrucomicrobiota bacterium; assembly: GCA_003221375.1. GTDB lineage: Bacteria > Verrucomicrobiota > Verrucomicrobiia > Chthoniobacterales > UBA10450 > Udaeobacter. Next base: position 16,354 of record QHRI01000015.1, on the reverse strand, counting down.
GGTGCGATTTTGTTCGATTTGCTGACGGGTCGTCCGCCATTTTTGGGTGAGCACGCGCTAAAGGTGATCCAACAGGCGGGCGAGAAACCGGCGCCGAAGTTGCGCACTCTTGTGCCAGGGTTGGATCGGGATTTGGAGACGATCTGCGCGAAATGTTTGGAGCGAGAGCCAGGTGCGCGGTATCGCTCTGCGGGCGCTCTGGCTGAAGATCTCGAACGTTGGCTGGAAGGCCGCCACATTATTGCACGTCCTGTTTCGCCGCCCGAGCGCGCATGGCGCTGGACGCGGCGACATCCGTTAACCGCCGCGATGGCGGCAATGTTAATGGTGTTGGGAACGGCAGTCGGCGCATTGATTTGGAACGGCGAAATGGCGGGGCCGCCAGCGGCAAGTGGTATTGCGGTCCTACCGTTCGAAAGTCTGAGTCCAGACAAAGACAATGCATTTTTCGCCGACGGTGTTTACGATGGCGTTTCCACCAAACTGGCAAAGGTGGCCAATCTGAAGGTGATCAGCCACAACAGCGTTGCAAAATATCGCGGCGCTCGGAATACACAGGAAATTGGTCATGCTTTGAATGTCGCGTACGTGCTCGAGGGAAGCGTGCGCAGGGAAGCGGGGAGAATCCATTTGAACGCCCAGCTAATTGATACGCGCACGGACGCGCACGTATGGGCGCAAGAATACGATCGGGAGTTGAGTGACGTCTTCACGCGAGCCCCCGACCACAGACCTTGTTGCCTACGATCTCTACCTACGGTCCAAAGACCTGATCAATGGTATTTCCTTTAGTACGCGCGCAGGAGAAGACTTGCTGCAAGCCGTACAGATGCTTGATCAGGCTGTCGCGCGCGATCCTCTTTTCTTTGATGCCTACGGTCAACTCGTAGGCGCCCATGATCGAATTTATTTCCTCGGCTTCGATCACACCGATGCGCGACTTAAGTTGTCTGAATCAGCCATTCAATCGATTCGACGTTTACGCCCCGACTCCGGCGAAACGCATCTGGCGATCGCTCAGCATCTTTACTGGGCGTATCGAGACTACGAACAAGCGAAACAGGAGCTTGCTGTCGCCCGGCGCACGCTGCCTAACGAATCGCGAATTCCTCTTCTGACTGGCTTCATCGATCGGCGGCAAGGTCGCTGGGAGAAATCGCTGGAGGAAATGAACAAGGCATTGGAGTTGGATCCGCGCGATTCTTTCACGCTCCAGCAAATTTCCATCACTAACGAAGGTTTGCGCCGCTACAAAGAGATGGCGGCCGCATTGGATCGCGCGCTGACCATCGCTCCAAAGGATGTCACTACCAAGGTGCGGCGTGCTTGGGTCGACCTGGAATGGCGCGCAGACACAAAGCCACTGCATAACACAATTGAGGCGATCCTCGCCGAGAATCCAAGCGTGGCACCTGTTGTCGTTGACCGATGGATCCTTCTTGCGTTGCGCGAGCGCGATCCCGCCGCGGCGCAGCGAGCGCTGGACGCCATGCCGGTCGATGGATGCTATGACGAGAACATTCCATTCCCTAACAGTTGGTGTGTGGGCCTTGCCGCCAGGTTGCGCGGTGATCAAACGGCAGCTCGCGCCGCGTTCACTAGCGCTCGAAAAGAACTGGAACAGATCATGCGGGGGCAGAGTGATTATGCGGCGGCTCTCTGTGCGCTTGGTATGGTTGATGCCGCGTTGGGAAACAAAGATGACGCCATTCGCGAAGGCGAGCGTGCAGTTGCGCTGATGCCTATCAACAAGAGTGCTGTCGAGGGACCACTCCTAATAAGAAATCTCGCCATCATTTACGCGTGGGTGGGTGAAAAGGATCGCGCGATCGAGCGACTGTCTGAGGCGGCGAACCGACCAGACGACGTGAGTTATGGTAATCTCCGTCTCAATCCGCTTTGGGACCCGTTACGCGACGATCCGCGCTTTGACGCAATCGTCGCTTCCCTTGCGCCTAAGTAAGATTTCGCGCTACCCACCTGTCCGTGTAGGGAAGTGTCTTAGGAGTGCAGCGGTGTTCCGCCGCTTTTCGTGGCCAGAAGAGCCTTGTGCTGGCGGCGATCGTTTATGCATCGTCCGCCGACGGGATTTTAATTTCGCACAGATGGGATTGCTCGATATTAGACCCGCCGCCGAAAGGCCATGTTAGCCAACGCGCTGAACCAGCTTTGCCTCCATAACGTGCCGTGGGAGCGCCGAGATCGGGTTCTATTTTCTCTTTGCTCTCTGCGTCCGGCGGCTCGCTCATTGGCCATTTTCTCTCTGATGGGTCACGATTCTCACTGCTGACGAGGTAGGGAAAAATCCTATAATCCTTTCAGGTTAACTCCTAAGTTGACGAAATACGTCCAAATGAGTACTATAAGAGTTTTTGTTTTTCTAGTTGACACTTATTCACATCGCCTGTATCCGTCGCAACTTATGAAGAACCTCCAAGCACAAACCATACGCTTGGTCGCGGCAATGCTGGTTACTGTGGCCGTTATCGGCCTTAGCGCCCTTGCATTGCATGCGCCCACTCAGAACCAAAACTCGCAAGCTCGTTCCTTCAAGAGCCTTCAAACCGATAAAACGACACTGTTTTATGCGGACCAAAGGGCGGAGCGAAGTTTCTGCGCGGAGATGGTTCTGCCGGGGACTGCCGAGAGCAAGGCCGCGACCGAGAACTTGAAGTTGGTTGCAGCGACACTCTAAGGCGGTCGTTTAGCTAGCGAAAACGTGCCAGTCCCGAGAGCCCTCTTCGGGACTGGCCGTGTTGTGTACTAGCTCCGCTACGGTCCCCGCATTCAAAGAACGCAAGCTATAGCATGACCGTGCCGGCACTCGGGCTCTAATGGTGTGCCAAGGATTGTTCGGTGGTTCGCATGGAGGAGATTGGGAATTCCCAATACGAAGCTCCAAGGGATAAGGAACGAATAAATAAAAATCAGTGATCTTCTTCTAACGCCGCAACCTCTTTGGAGACAGGTTGTGGGGCGCAAAAACAATCGCCGAAGGTGCAAAATGCCCCTACGATTTATGAAATGATCTCCAAGCGCATTTACGCTGCCTGGTTTGTCATACATTTCTTTCTTATAACGGCAGTTTGCTTTGCAGGCATATTCTCGCTGATCGCGGAGGGAGCAACCATGTTGCCATCAGCGTTTCAGAGATACGCGCGCAAATCGGAGCTGATTACAGCGTTTGTGTTGGGAAAAGAAGCGACGGCGTCCAATCCCATCCGACGGGGCATAGCCACCTATTTGCATGCTGCGGGTATCCAGTCTGGATACAGTTTTTTCGCGCCGAATATTCCAGGGTACCACAGGTTGGGCCTGGAGTTATATTACGCAGATGGGCGAGTGGAATATGTATCGCCGCACCTGAGTGGAAGAGCGGCTGCTTTGCGTCTGGATAGTTTATTAGATCGCCTGGCGGACAATCGTTATGAACCGATACGAGAAGTCGTCGTTAAGATGCTCGCGTTCTCCGTCTGGCGGGATCGCCCTGAGGTAAAAAAGATTCGAGCCACGTTCGGGACAGTTAGCCCGCCTGGCATTGGTGACTTTGAGCATGGAAAAAGGGAATCGTTCCAGCCCATGTTCAGTTACGATTTCAGCCTGCGAGAAAAGGAGAAGCGGTGATGAGCGAAGCGCCACAAATTGCCCTTAACTCTTTGCCCTTTGCTCTTCGGTTCACACCGCGACGGTGGTGGACGCGGTTACTAGCCTTCCTGTTCGGCGACTGGCACTACTTATTTGCCAGCACTGGCAAAGGCCTTGTCACCCGCAAACTTGGAGAGGCCATTACATCGTTCGACAGTCCACTGATTCCAAAGCTTAGCTGGCTTGTTGCTCTTGGCGGGTACGCTCACGTTGGCGAGGATGCCGTGCTATCGATAGCCTGGGCATGTTTGCTTTGTATGGGGGTGTTGTTGCTGCTCGGCCTCTTCTCTCGCCCTGCCGCAATCATAGCGTGGTTTCTTCACCTGTGCGCAGCTGAAAGCGGTGGGCTGTTCGCATATGGAGCCGATAACTTCATGACCACGGGCCTCTTTTATTTGATGTTATCGCCGTTGCCAGATCGTTACTCACTCGATCACCGGCTGCTGAAAGTAGAACTAAGAGATCCACAACTTTTAGGTTTTTGGCGGCGCGTTTTACAGGTGCACATGTGCTTCGTTTACTTTATCGGCGGCCTGGCAAAATGCCTGGGCAGCGGCTGGTGGGATGGCTCCAATCTCTGGCGATCACTGACTCGGCCGCCTTTCAATCTTATTTCCCCGGAGATCCTTGTTCGATTCAAATACGCTCTGCCGATCCTTGGAATTTCGATCTGCCTGATCGAACTGGGTTACCCATTCTTCATTTGGATAAAGAAGACCCGCTTGTTTTGGTTGGTTTGCATTTTGGCAATGCATGCCGCCATCGGACTGGCAATGGGGATGTACCTTTTCGCCCTCGTAATGATCGTTTTGAATCTTGCCGCGTTCGGTATCGGAGTGAGCGATGGGCAATCCGTCTCCACCCAAGTCATGGCGGGAGGGAGCGCGGAGGAACGTTCAAACGTTTCAGGATTGGCGCCCGGTGCTTCGCCGCTTAGCGGTTGAATTTAACCGACGCGAAAGCGCACGTCGCGAATCGTCCTGCCGCCAAAACGCTGTTTCAATTTCCGCAGAACTTCGGATTTAGAAATTTGCTCGAGCTCGTAGTGCAAGGCTGGCTGGAGCACGCGAACGTAGAGGACGCCTTCGCGCAGTGCTACCGGCGCCGAGTGCATAGCGATAAATTCACCGACAATTTTTCCCCACGCGTCAATCACTTCCGTCTCGTGCAAACGCTCGCGTAATCCGAGACGTTGCATCAATTTTGGAACCAACTCGGCCGGGGACTGCCAGCGGTCGCCTCGCATTTTTCTCTCAGGAAGACCGCGCCATTCGGCGATCACGGCGGCGCGAAGAGATGGTGACATTGGAGCGATGGAGTGTTGGCCTATTGATGTCAAAATGGATTCATTATTCCATTAATCCAACTTTCAATATTTTCGCCGCATGTGGCTTGGCAGAATATTGAGCTCGGTGCGGTACTTGGCCACGGTGCGCCGCGCGATTGGAATCCCGCGCTCACTTAAGATCTCGACGATTTCATTGTCGCTCAACGGTTCGTTGCCATCTTCGCGCTTCACCAGATCCAGGATGGCTTCTTTCACGCTGGTATTGCTCAGCGATTCGCCGGTCGCAGTCTGGTAACCAGGCGTGAAAAAATATTTCATCTCAAAAACGCCCTGGGGCGTGGCCATGTACTTTCCCGATACAGCGCGACTGACCGTGGTCTCATGGACGCCGACCGCATCGGCCACCTCTCCCATGGTCATCGGCTTCAGTTGCGATGGTCCATGTTCCAGAAAATCGCGCTGCCTCGCGATGATCTGCTGCGCGATGTTGGAGATTGTTTGCTGGCGTTGATGGATCGAGCGGATCAGAAATTTACCGCTCCGGATTTTGTCGCGAATATAATCTTTGACCTCGCTGCTCTGAGTGTTGCCGGACGCGATGATATCCTTGTAAAGATTGCTAATCCGCAGATGTGGAATCTGCTCGTTGTTGAGGATGATCTGATATTCGCCGTCCACCTTTTCCACTGTCACATCCGGCAGCACGTAGTTTTGCGGCGACGCGGCAAACACCTGGCCGGGACGCGGATTCAGCCGACCAATGTTGTCGGCTGCCTTTTGTACCTCGTCCACACTGATTCCGATCCGACGCGCAATTTCAGGAAAGCGTCGCCTGCCCAAATCATCCATGTGTTCAGAAACGACCTTGTACTCCAGGCTGCTTTCTTTTCCCTCTCGCTTGAGTTGAATAAGCAAACACTCGCGCAAATCGCGCGCCCCGACTCCTGGCGGATAAAAATTCTGGATCAACGCCAGCATTTTCTCGAAATCTTCCTTAGGAATTCCCGAGTTCAGCGTCATTTCTTCCGCCGTGCTTTGGAGAAACCCGTTGTCATCAATGTTACCAATAATTAGCTCTGCAGTTTTGCGGTCACCGGTGTTGAGGGCGGTCTGATTGAGTTGTCCCAGTAAATTTTGCTGAAGCGTTTCCTGCACGGCAATGGAATCGAAAAGAAACTGCCGCTTATCTTGCGCTTCCCGCGAGCTCCGAAAGCCGTCCGTACTGGAGCTGGCCGACTGCGCCATGTAATCGCGCCATTCCTGATCCAGACTCGCGAGCTTCTCGAATTCGTTTTTGAAATTGTCTTCTACGGAAGGCTCGCCTTCGTTTTGTGCGTCTGAACCTGGCTCATCCGGCAATTCCTCGAGAACGGGATTTGTTTCCATTTCCTGCTGAACAAGGTTTCGCAGTTCGAGCAGCGGCGTCTGCAGAACAAGCAGGCTCTGTTGGAGTTGAGGCGAGAGAACTTGCTGTAACGCGAGACTCTGTCCTGGAAGCAGTCTGGTCTGCATTCCTTGTCCGGACATACGCCGAGTTTACCGGTGTCGCCCACGGCGAGCAAGCAGTTCGGTCGAGTATTTCGGAATCAAACGGAATCAGTCGAAGCCCTGCGTCCGTCCGTTCACCATGATCCAATCAACGTTTCCATCGAACGCCACTATCTCTCCAAACCGATCACCGCGGTCACGACAAGGAATGGCGATTAGGTCCGCTCGAAATCCGGGCCGAATTCGGCCAAGCAAGTTCGGCTGATGCAGTGCCGATGCGGGATTCACCGTAACCATCTCAAGAATCTTCTCCGGTGAGATCTCTGGTTGCGTGCAACGAAACGCCCGCATCTCTGCGAACAAGCTCAGACTCACATTGCTGGCGAGGCTGTCGGTGCCCAGACAAATGTTGAATCCAAGCTTGTGCAACCGTTCAGATTGAAATCGGCCGTGACCAAAATAACGGTGGCTTCTCGGCGAATGCACGACGTGAAATTTTGTCTTCATTTTTCCCAGTAATCCGAAGTCGTTTTCGGTAAGTTCGTTCAGGTGCGCGACGAGCCATTGCGCCGGGGCGCGACGGGCCGGAGCCGAACCGGCATCGGACGCGCCGATGAATAGCGCTAACGGCGTTCGATGTCCGCAATCACGCATGTCGCGTCCAATACTTTTCATGAATTCGTAAAGCGGTCCTGACGCGTGGCAAAACATTTCCATTTCTTCTCGCGATTCCGCCAGATGCGTTGTGAGCAACATGCCCTCGCCTGCCTCCTCACACCGTCGGTACAAATTTTCAGATGCTGTAAATGGCGCATGCGGTCCTAACCCGTAGTTTTGCGCAGACTTCAGTAATTCGATTGCAGAATCGACAAGTTCGTTTGTCCGGTCCGGTGAGCGCACATCGATTAGTTCTGCGTACCACCACGTGCGAATTGGCATATCTGGGAGCTGCCGGATCAATTCCGGAAACGCAGTCAAGTTTACAATCGTCGTCGTGCCGAATCTTTTTGCCTCGGCGAACCCTTCGTTGATCGAGGCGACGTAATCCTCTGGCGTGAGTTTCGATTTTTCCGAGTTAATGGCTCGGATCCAATCGGTGAAAGATTTTTGCCGGGGAATTTTTCTGCGCAGACACGTGTAATCGAGGTGACAATGGGCGTTGATTAGGCCCGGCAGCAGTGCCTGCTCACCGAGATCGACCACGGTGTCTAAATTACGTGTTTTGACCTCGTCGAATCTTCCAACGTCGACAATTCGATCGCCGGAAATTGCGACTGCGCCATTCTCAATAGGCGGTCCATCCATTGTCACGACCGCGCGGGCGCGAAGAATCATTCCCCTTTTACAACTTTCCGGCATGCGGCCACCAAAAGGTTGCACGACTCCTGGCAAAGCAGGGGAACAGTAGTCCCGGTTGCGGACCCGGTCCGACCGAGTGCTTGTACCTGATCCAGTGTCGGATCGAACTTTTGTATCGGCAATTTTGTTGACGCGATAGTTCCGTGCTGGTCGCGCTTCCATAAGATTGTGCGCAAACAACCGCCATTGGAGTGGCAAAAACCCGCAACCAGATCGTCAATCTGCGCATCCGAAATTGTGGCGGCGATGCGATACATCCCCGATTGTCGATCCAATGTTTCGCGTAGCGACGTGGTGCGCAGCTCGCCGCGCTGCCACGCGAAAAAAACGGCCAGCCTTCCTGGATAAAAATGACCGAGAGCGTGCTTCAATTCGGCAGATGACTGGAGCTTCATGCGCCAGCCGTGCCGTAAATTCGGCGCAGTTTTTAACGGACGATAGTTTCCCGCGTCATCATATTTCGCGATCTCGATCGCGTCTTCTGGATTTTGAAACATTTCCAAATCATCCTGCGCGTCTTCATCCCGGTGACATAGAAGAAGACTCTTACCGGATTTTCGGACCAAAACCTCGCCGAAACAAAAGGGAACAGCTTCAAGGACCCGCTCGACGGGATTTTGCATCGGTACGCCCAACCTAGGCTTGTCCGGGGCGAAGTCGAAAGAGGCGTCTCGTACTAATGCAAACAGTGGGCAATTAAGCCACCAGCCCGCTCCAGAAATTCTCGATCTTCTTCGCCGAACGCATTCAACTTGTCACTTTCTACATCCATCATTCCGAGAATGCGCCGGTGCTCGTTGTTCCTCATGGGGACAACGATCTCCGAGCGAGTCGTATGAAACGCGGGCAGATGCCGCGGATCCTTGTGCACGTCGCCGACGATGATCGGTTTTCCCGACTCTAGCGCAGCGCCGCACAGCCCCTGCGTAGTAGGAAACTGGGGATAAGCGGGCGGCTCGTTGCCTGTGCCGGCGAGAATCACGAATTCATCTTTGACGATTTTGTAAACCGCTAACCATCGATAGTCGCGGGCCGCGCGAATCATTTCCACCAGTTGCTTCATTCGTTTCCGGGTGCAACCGCCAGCCAGCGCAAATGCCCCGATCTCCTGCAGCTTCTTGCACGTGGTTTCCTTCATTCGCGGGACAGCAATGTTGCGCAAAAAGAAACCAAGCGCGAGCGGGATTTCAACTTTTTGCCTGCTCGACGATAATATCCGCGAAGCCGGGATCAGTGCCGATCGACGGCGCGTAGAATAAGGAGCGATTGTCGATCTTGTGCGGATTGCGGCGAAAAACTTCGCCGTGTGCTGTAGCCGGGGGCGTTGACCCCGGACCGCCCCGGTCAACGCCCGCGGGTGCAGGGATCCCGATCAATCGCGGAATGTCTTCGTAACTATGAAGTCCGTCGGAGATAAAGAACGGCACGACCACGACATTGCGCGTCTCCGTCAATTTCCGCCAATCGGATATGAGCGGCGGTTCTTCCATGTAAACGTTGAGCACTTCCGAGAATTTTCCCAGCGCACGAATCTTTTCCGCTTCGCGTTTTGCCGCGACGGCGCTGTTCTCATTCAAATCGGTTCCGTGCGCGACGATCAGCAAGCTGGTCTCGGCAGGATTGACACCAGGTGCGACCTCGCCCGCGCGCTTGAGCAACAGCTCCGTCATCAGCGAGTGATTCCCAACAGGCTCGCAATATTTCCAGATCTGGCCACTCGGTCGCTTTGTAATGCGCCCATTCAGCTCGAGCTCACGCGGGATCACCGTCTGAGTGAAGTAGCCTTCGCTGATGAAATTCGGCACGACGTAGACTTCGCGGACCGATTTCGGGTCAAACAAGAAAAGCGCGTCGCGCAAACTCGGTTCCTCTTTCCAGAATGCGCAGCTGACCTCTCGAAAGATTTTGCGCCGCCTAATCTCCGCAGCGTGTGCCAACGTCGGCGCACTGGAATCCGGGTTCACAGTCGAGCCGTGCGCGACGATAAGAAGGGCAGTTTTATCTGTCATCCAGCAAAACAACGTTCAACGCCCAACGCTCAACGTCCAACGCTCAATTTCTGCCAGATGTTGCTGGTGGGAAGGTACGGAGATTCGATCGCCGAAGCGCGCGGTTGAAAGAATTCTTCAAAATCTCTTCTTCAGTTGGACGTACCAGAACCGGCCTTTGATCGTGGCAAGCGACTCGTCGTAGCCGTTCTCGAAAGAGTCGGCCACAAACGGCGGGTCTGCGTCGAACACGTTCTGCATCCCAAGCGTAATTGTGGTGTTATTCAACCAGGCGCGCCAGCCACAGGAATTGTACTCGGCGGTAGAAACCGGGGAGACTTGTTTCTCTTTGCCGTCCTTCATCTTGAAATTTTTGCCGCCATCTTTGGCGAGGCCCGGTACCTCGGCCAGAGCAGGCGGCGGCAGGTTGAACGTATAAGAGGCAATTAAATCCAGCGTAAGCCACTCCCGCACTTTGCGCGCGCGCCACGGCAAAGGCCCGCTTCTCGGCGTTTGTGGTTTTGGTAAGCCGGTCAGACTGACATTGTCATCTTCGTATTGGCCGGTGTAGTGGATTACCGCCCCGGTATCCAAGCCCTGCAGCCACGTATCGGCCGGGCCGTCGTAGAACAGACTGAAATTGGCGCGATTCCATGGTAGCGAACCCGTCAGGGTGAATCCCGGCGGAATAAACTCGCCTGCGATACCGAACCGTTTTGTGTCAGGCGAAATCTGAAACTCAGCCCGGGATAGCCAGGTGCAGTCCAGACCTTCAAAAATCGCGCCTGTGAGGTTTTCGTTGGGATTAATAACCAAAATGATTGGTCCCGGTCTGCCAGGAATCTCAGGAGGACCACGGATAACCAGATCGGGGTTGTTAAGGTCAACAGTGAATTGCGTGCCGAGGAGGGACGCAATCGATCGCATATCGATATGCCACCAATCCGCGCTGAGCGTCAGACCCTTGATCCATTTCGGGCTGTAAACGGCCCCGTAAGACCATTCATAGGCCACCTCCGGCTGTAGGTTGGGATTTCCTATCATGAAAACCCCAAACTCATAGGACTGGTTTGTTAGTGGGTCGAAAGCGGTCTCAGCGATCCCCTGCGTGGAAGCGGGTGAAATTTCCGATAGGGCCGGAGCATGAAACGCTTCTGTGTAGCTGCCACGCAAGATGAGGCCACCGATCCACTTGGGATCAAGCGGCTGCCAACGAACGGAAACTTTTGGCTTCTGCGCGTTATACTGGCTGTGCGCCGCCGGCTGAAAGGGGAAGGCTCCAGAAGGTAGAACTGCGGAGGTGTTCTGGCTGTACCACTCTTCCCGCTCGGCAAAGTCAACCTCCAAGCTGTACAAGCCGGGGAAGTTCCAGGTCGGGCTGGTGAAAGGCACCCGAACTTCCTGGTAGATTGACCAAACATCGCGGTTCACTCGTGCGCTTCCCCCATCCACCGAGCCGATGGTTTGAAACGTTGTGTTAAGCGCGTCACGATCGCGCGTCCACCTCGGCGCGTCATACTCACCGCCAAGAGCAAAGGAGACTGGGCCGGCGGGAAGGCTGAACAGGTCACCGTTAATGGTGGCATAACCTAATGGCAACTCATATTCGCCTGAGTTATGCAGAGTGACATAAACTCTGCTCCTGGCCGCCTTGGTGTTGTGGGCATTGAAATTGAGGAACGGATCAAAGGCCGTAGCCGGGTCCGTATCCAGCAGCGCTTCCCGCAATCCGGGCTGGCTGGCTCCGTTGACGGACAAGTCCTGACCCTCATTCCGGGAATAACGGAAACCTAACTCCCAGTTCCAAGTCTTGAAATACTCGCCAAATTCCCCCATCTCGCCGCGTAGCCCCACGTCGAACAGCGAATCCCAGTAGGTGAACTTTTCATGTCGTGTGGGATCGGTGTCTTTAAGGGCGCGAAACCGAACGCCTGTAGTGACCGGGAGACCAGATCCATCGGGAAAGAAATTTGGAATGGTCGCATCAGCGACAGTGAACGGATTCCATGCGTTCACGATTGGGACACTGATGCCCTGCCTGCCGCTGGGACTAAAGCCGAATGGGTCGGGCACAAACGGCACAGCTGCGAGCGCTGCATCGAAAAATGAGCGGACATACTTAAAGTCGGCAAACACTGTCAGGTATTTGTCACATAGATCGCGCGTGAAGGAACCGTAGAAGGCTTGGCGATCAGCCGTAGGAAGCGCTGGCGTGACAGCCGCGAAGTTAAAGCGGAAGTAGTCGCCACCTCCTCTATATTTGGTGCCGAACTGTGGAAAGAAAAAGGCTGCGTTCGGGCCGATGACCCCCGGGGCACCTGGATACGCATTGGGATTGACGACCGGTAGCCCAGCTAAAACTTGAAACGGGAAACCGGGGAACTTATAAAATGGCGAAGTCGCCGCATTTGGTGCCGAGTGCGGAAGGGGCGTGTTCACGCCGGGCAGCGGGAGACCGCCCGGCCCGAAAAACATGCGCGGTAGTAGCCTGCGCGTCCTTCCAATGCGGCCAGGTGCATCTCCGTTGCGAGCATCGACCCCACCCCAGGGGATTTGAAACGCGTTACTGGACAGATCGCGGTCGCGGCTGAAAAGACCGCCGGTACGCTGCCAGAAATCGGCGATGACAACGATATTGGTCTTGTCATCTCCCGTCCCGGCTTTGATCCATGCCTCCCACTCACCCATATCGTTGGAGGCTCCCAGGTTTGTATTCCCGTAACTCCCCCCGATCTCCAGACCACGGAATTTGTGGATCAAAAAGAAGTTGACTACGCCGGCGACGGCATCGGAGCCATACACTGCCGAAGCGCCATCCTTCAAGATGTCGATGTGATCAATCATCGGAAAAGGAAGGAGGTTAATGTCCACACCGCTGCCGAACCCGACGCCGTTCAATGAACCAAAGGCGACACGTTTTCCGTCAACTAGCACGAGGGTTTCTTTGGCCAGCAAGCCGCGCACGTTGAACTGGACAGTACCGTCCCCGCCATTGCCAATGTTCAAGTTGACGGTGCCGCCTGCTTCTTGCGGCAGGAAAGTTGTCAGATCCGTTGCATTGCGGATGCCCAGTTTTTCGATGTCTGCCGGACGATACGTATCGACTGGGTTGGGACCGACTTCTTCAGCTGTGGGAATGTTCGAGCCAGTGACAATGACCTCCGCTACTATGGCGACACGTTGGTCAGCCTCCCGAGATGTGGATACAGTCTCCTGGCCAAATGCGATTGAGGCCAAGAGCAAAGGAGTCCCGACTACGCCCCATTCGGCACAACAGATGAATGGTCGCTTGATGACAAGCTCCTTTCGTTAGACCTGCGTCGTCTTAGCAAACTTCCCGATAAACAACAAGATTCATTTGGACCGATCCTCGCCTTCTGCCCGGCGCGGGATCGAAGGGAAAGCATCACCCTGTCGATTGCGATTCGAGTGACAGTCGAGACCGCGGCTGCAGCATAACAAACTTATCGGGCACTACTGGGTGAAGGCGCGAGCTAATCTGGAGCCGGAAACAGCGTTAGTAATTCCGGCGGCATCGCTCGCGCATCCTGTAACTGGCCGTCAAAATACACTCGAACAATGAATCCCCCATACTCGCGTCCGTCAGCTGAACGTGATTGGGTCTTTGGGCGCAGGTAAGTCGCTACCAGGAATTTCGGAGTTGCATCCGTCCAGTCCTCGGAAGCGTTAAGCCAACTATAACTTGTCGGCGCGTCTGTCGGCTTCATTTTGTTATCTTTCGTCCGGTCGTAGAAGGAGACGATAATCCTTGCGTGTCCCTTTTGCGTTCCTGGTCGTGGCTTTACACCAACCTTCAGGGTCAGGTGACTCAGGGCGTTCGGATCGGTAATCTCTGACAGAGTTGTTTCGGTGATCGCCAAAATTGGGTTCTGCGAAACGCCGATTCGCCGCAGAAGATGAGGAAAACGTGCATCGGAATGGAGCGGACGAAATTCGGGAAGAAACGCGATCCACTGTAGTATTCCCGAGTGCTCCGCAAATGCGCGTTCGAGCCAGCGGAAAGCTTCTTCCTTGTTGCCAAACGCGACGTAAACTGCGGCGATCACAGGCGCCGAGACATATCGCTTTTCCCTGGCTTGCAGGAGCTGAGCGAGAATATTTTGCGCCTCCGTCTCGCGGCCCATTCGCGCGTAGGTGATGGCGAGGCCGCTACTCGGGAGACGGGTCGCCTCCTGGGCTTTGGTGTAGAGCGCGATCGCTTCGGCGAAGTTCCCTTTCTCGCGATAAGCAGCTGCAAGATCCGAATCCAGATAAAAGTAATTTGGATCGAGCTGCAACGTCCGCTGACCCTCACTAATTGCATCGTCGACCTGGTCGTTGGCGAGGTAGGCAGCAGTGGCAACGTAGCTGATGATGGGCGACACCGGGTCTAATTTCTCGGCTTCCAAGACAAGTCGAAGACCTTCCTTTAGCTCGCCGCGGAACAGCGGGAGCAACGCTGAGAAGAAGTGAGCGGGCGCTGAGTTGGGATCGAGTTCGAGCGCCCGTTTCAACTCTGCATCCGCGCCGGCCAAATCCCAATCGAGGACACGCTTCGCTTCGCTAAGATAGCAATGCGCCTCAGCATCCTTCTCGTCGAGCGCGATTGCTTTTAACGCGGCCTCCTTTGACGCTGGGTACGCATCGAGTGGTTTTACGTAAACGTCGGCCAAAAAATACCAAACTTTTGCGATCCCGGTCCAGGCACGCGCAAATGTCGGATCTTTCTCGACCGCGCGCTGAAAAAAACTGAGCGCCCTTCGCAAATCCTCCTCGCTCCCCTTGTTTGAGAAATAAAGGCCCTGGAGATAAAGATCGTATACCTCGGTGTTACGTTGTTGCTGGGCTGGAAGCGAAACGGCTAGCTTGATCTTGAGCGAATCAACAATTGCGCGAGTGATTTCATCCTCTAGCGCAAACACGCCCTCCACTTGGCGGTCGTAAGTTTCCGTCCAAAGGTGGAAACCGCTGCGCGTGTTAATCAATTCGGCGGTAACGCGAACGCGGTTACCCTCGCGTCGCAAACTTCCTTCAAGCACGTTTGCGACGTTTAGCTTTTCCCCGATTTCCCTCGCGTTCGCTCTCTTTCCTTTAAATGAAAATGACGAAGTACGGCTAACGACACGCAGCCCTTCGACCTTAGCCAGGGCTCCGAGGATTTCCTCGCTGATGCCGTCGCAGAAATACTCTTGGTCTTTTGTCTCGCTAAGATCGAGGAATGGCAGCACGGCGATGCTTTTCTCGGGCGGTGAGCTCGTCGCCAGGGTCCGATGCCGGTAGAATGGAAGCGCCACCGCCAAAGCAGCTACTAACACTCCCAGCGTCAGGGCAGCGGGCGATCGTGTCCAGCGTAGCCATAAAGGCGCAGCAGTGGCGCGCGCCAAGTCAGCTTCAACTTCCAATTTGTGACGGAAATCTTTGAGCGCCTGAAGCAGGTCATGTGCGTTGCGATATCGTTGCGCGCGATCTTTGTGCAGCGTTTTGCTGATAATCTGCTGAAGCTCAGCGGGAGCGGGTGCGATGTAACTCGTGAGACGCGGAGGCTCTTTCTCTAGAATCGCAGACATCGCCTCCTGCGGTGTGTCGCCTGTGAATGGCGCATACCCCGTTACCATTTCATAAAGGACCACGCCCAGACTCCAGATATCAGTGCTTTTATCAACCGGCACGCCGGACGCTTGCTCAGGTGACATGTAACGAACAGTTCCCAGGATCGAACCCAGATTGGTCTCAGCCATCAACAACGCTTCGTCTCTCGGTAACGTCACCGGCACCTCCTGTCCGGCAAGTTTTGCAATCCCAAAGTCGAGCACTTTCACGTATCCATCCGGCCGGAGCATGATGTTCTCCGGCTTGATATCGCGATGGACAATCCCTCTTTCGTTTGCAGCGGCGAGGGCACCCGCCACCTGGATTGCGACGTCAATAGCTTCACTCAACGGCATTCGCCCGCGCATCAGACGCTGACGCAGGGTCTCACCTTCGATCAGTTCACTGGCAATGTACTGAGTCGAGTGATCCTCCCCGATCTCGTAAACTGTCAGGATATTTGGATGATTGAGTGCCACGATGGCGCGCGCTTCTTGCTTAAACCGCTTCAGACGCTCGACGTCACCCGCAAAACGCGTTGGCAGGATTTTAATCGCAGCCTGACGGCCCGCCGCAATGTCGGTGGCCAGGTAGACTTCGCCCATCCCACCGCTGCCGATCAGTTCAGAAATTTTGTAGTGGCCGATCGTCTGGCCAACCAGCGAATCAGTTTGCCTATTCTGAATAACCCTCGCCGCGAGATCAACAGCTGATGTTTCAATGAAGCTGCGAGCTTGCTGACGTGAAGCCAGGAGCGCTTCAACTTTACGACGCAAAACCTCGTCGCCTTCGCAGGCCTTTTCCAGGAACGCGTCAATCTGGTCGGGCTCTTGATCCAGCGCTGCGCGAAAGATTCCCTCAATCGTTTGGAACCGCGCTGGCGTCATATCGCTTCGTCTACATTAAACGTTAAAGAAAGTTAAAAAGTTACAGAAAGATTCCCTTGTAACGATATAACGTTATTAACGCATCGCCGTGGTCATTTCTCTTTGATTCA
>QHRI01000431.1 GCA_003221375.1 Verrucomicrobiota bacterium | reverse complement strand
TTCGTGGATGCGCGCAGCGTTAGCCGCGGTTGTTTTACGTTTCGAATCCTGCGCGCGTGAGGACTGGCGCAAAATTCGCCGCCCGAATTTCGTCGATGCGTCAACGCACGCGAGCGCTTAATTTGTTGGCATGAAAACAATGGAACTTCTTCCTCCGAGTGAAACGATGTATCGCGCGTTGTTGAATCGCGATTCGAGCTTTGAAGGCATATTTTTTGTCGGGGTACGTACGACAGGAATCTTCTGCCGGCCGACCTGCGCCGCAAAAAAACCGGCACCTGAGAATGTCGATTTCTTCGCTACACAGAACGAAGCGGTAGAGCGTGGTTATCGCCCCTGCTTGCGCTGCCATCCTATGGACCCGAATGGACACCCGCCGAAATTGATCGAGCGTCTACGCGCTGAAGTGGAGCGCGCGCCGGACGGACGACTTACAGACAAGGAGCTGGCTGCGCTGGAAATCGATCCCTCTACAGCTCGACGTCAATTCAAACGTCATTATGGAATGACTTTTCAAGCTTATCATCGCGCGCGCCGAATGGGTGTAGCCTTGGGCCAGGTGCGGAACGGTGGCCGAGTCGACGAAGCACGCAACGGCAGCGGCTTTGAATCGGAGAGCGGTTTTCGCGAGGCGTTTACGCGGATTTTCGGCGAAACCCCGACGAATGCGAAGACGAGCGCGCCGCTTCTCGCGGAGCGAATCGATACGCCGCTCGGAGCGATGATTGCCGTCACCGATGACGAAGGTTTGCGATTGCTCGAGTTCATTGATCGTCACGGGACCGAACGCGAATTGTCGGTGCTGCGAAAACGACTACGAACAAACGTAGTGCCGGGAAAACATCGGCATCTGGAAGCAGTCCGTTCGCAATTGGCCGATTACTTTTCCGGGAAAAATCTCAAGTTCAATATTCCACTCGCACCGGTTGGTTCGCCGTTCCAACTGCGGGCCTGGAATATCTTGCAGTCGATTCCCGAAGGAGAAACACGCTCGTATTCCTGGATGGCGAAACGCCTGGGAGATGAAAACGCGCGCAGGGCGGTTGGTCGTGCGAACGGCACAAACATGATCTGCATCATCATTCCTTGTCATCGAGTGATCCGCGCTGACGGCACGCTTTGCGGATACGGCGGTGGGTTATGGCGCAAGAAATGGTTGCTCGATCACGAGCGCCACTGGGTCCAAAAGTGAGATGTGATTTGTGAGAAGTGAGAGGTTGAACGTCATGGCAACTCCTTCTCATTCAATCGCCTCACTTTCCTAACCATTCATGTCGCCGATCAAGCTCATTGCCGGCCTCGTGTTCAACGCGGTCATGTACGCTCTGCTGCTTTTTCTGCCGGCAGGCACATTGCACTGGTGGCAAGCATGGGTGTTTCTTGCCATAACCATCGTCGTGACTGCTGTGGCCGCCTTCAATATTCCATCTGGATTGCTCTCGGAGCGCTCCAGGGGAGTAATCCAAAAAGGCCAGCCGTTTTGGGACAGGGTTATTGTGATTTTGCTGCTGATCTCGTACGTCGGACAGGTGATCTTTATTCCGCTTGATGTGTTTCGGCTTCGCCTCATGCCTCAGCCGGGCGCGATGGTCTCATTTTTAGGCCTAGCGCTTTATGTTGCAGGCTGGTGGATCCTATCTCTTGCGATGAAGATTAATCCCTTCGCCGTGCCAGTGGTAAGATTGCAGCAGGAAAGACATCAACGAGTCATCGACACTGGCGTCTATGCCGTGGTGCGACATCCTATGTACACAGGGTTTGCGCCATTCGCCATCGGTCCAGCATTGTGGCTGGGCTCATATCCCGCGGCTTTGCTGGCAATCGTTCCTGTCGCAGTGCTGGCAGTGCGAAGCGTATTTGAGGAACGATTCTTGAAACAGGAATTGAAAGGCTACGACGCCTACATGGAAAAAGTCCGTTACCGACTGATCCCGTTCATATGGTAAAGACGCGCATGGGACTACACTTGTCACAGCGTGGTCCGCAGCGATCGACTGCGTGGCGATGTTCGTCGACGACGCGAGTTATTTCGCCAGACGCACAATTTTTGAATCCAAAGCCTGGGTCGCCTGCATCTCAGGGAAAACAAACGATGATCGTTATGATTCAAGATTTCAGATTTTCACTGGCGCGACTTGACCTCTTCCCCGCCGATCAGAAGCTCATCGCTGCACCTGCTTCCAGTTGCGTGTCTGCCAGTACGAAAAATGCGCCGCAGGGCAGACAAAATTTTATGTCGGCGACGTCTGCAATATGATGAGTGTTTCAGCAGAAGGAGCTGAGCGTCTGGTGGAGATTTTCCGAGAGATGCTCGCCTTATCTGAAACAAGCCGGGCGAATCATTCGCAATCCGCGGTGCCTGATGAGTCAATCGAATTATCCGACACGCACGGCGCGAGCGGGACTGCCGAGGTTTGCGCGGCGCAGCGGAAGCATCCAAGCAACCAGCCCCGAGACTGATAAGATCAGGAACGTCGTCTTCAGTAACACCGGGTGCACGCCCCGCTTTGCTAAAGTTGCTGCGCGCCCGGGGTGACTCGAACACCCGACCCACGGATTAGAAATCCGTTGCTCTATCCGGCTGAGCTACGGGCGCATTTACTAGGTAAATCAGTGTAACAAAGTTGGCGTGATCGACGGACTGTCAATCCGATGATACGCCGAGCACCTT
>QHRI01000430.1 GCA_003221375.1 Verrucomicrobiota bacterium | reverse complement strand
AGCTCGCCGTCACGTCTTATCGCGGATTATTTCCAATTATCGAAGTCCCAGCTGGCGCTCATGGACGGCTCGCTCTCATTTATCGACCAGCATGGTTGATCTGGGGAAGTGTAGTTGCTGCCGTATGCGTCCTTGTAGTCCTGGTAGCATTCATTTTGAAGGGCAGGGCAAACACCTGAATTTTTGCCGCCACTGTGAGGACATTGGCGATTTGCGGCAGGTAAATGTTTAAACTCGCAGGCGCCGGATGATGCGCGCAAGCCTGCCTGTCCTCGCTCTTTTTAGCTGACGATAACGCGCTGCCCACTCGTCGGAGATCCGAGTTGCTTGTTTTTCAACAGCTGGCGGTGGGATTTCCAATCCCGGCGGAAGCGACAGTCCCAAAAATTCCAAAACTCGCTCTGCGGCCGAACGGTGAGACGCAACGACGTCTTCATAAAAGAGAACCAGAGGCTCAATTTGATTTTCACGAAAATAATTCGCCCAGCCCTCGTCGTGCGCGGCGATGCGGTTGCACCACTCGTCGATTACCTTGAAATCGAACTTCGGTGCGTCATGCGGTTGCGATTTTTCTTCGCGTTTTTGAGTCCAGACACCCGTCTGGCACGCTATGGCCCAGGAGACTGCCTGCTCGACATGGTTCCGGCGGCGTATCCAAATGTATTTCGGTTTGTGGAAAACTGCGGCAAGAAGTCCTGCTTCGTTAAGATTTTTGTATTCGGGAATTTCCTGCAACAGCTGGAGCATTTGTTCGAAATAACTCCACATCACGACGATGCCGAAGACTCCATTGGCTGTGGTATTTTTCCGCAAAACTTGTTGCACATAGGCGGCGCGCGATGGCGAACCCCAGCGTTTTTCCCAGGTTTCTCCGGGCTTCGACAAAAAATGCTCCTCCGGCGATCCGGCTATGCCAGTGCTTCGGAGTATGCTGCAAAGCAAATGCGTTCCGCTGCGCTGAACGGAAGCAATGATGTAAGAAATCGCTGGGTCCATTTGTCTGAATAGATGATTGTAGGGCATGCGGTTCGCTTGCCCAATTATGAAGTCGCCCTGGTAAGCGGCGCGCCCGCCGCTCCTACAATCGTTCGCCGCTCGCCGCTGCGAGCGTCTCTACAACTGTTTTGGAGCTTCCAGCAACTCGATCACCCGTTTTAGCAAGCGGCCTCCACCGCCGCCGTCAATACTGCGATGATCGAAGCTCAGCGTGATCTGCGCCTCAGTCACGGGAACAAATTCTTTTTTCTTTTCATCCCACGAGGGAACTTTCTTCCCCGCTCCGAGACCAAGCAGCAAAGTCTGGTCCGGTAATGGGATTGGGGTACCCCATTCCATTCCAAAAGTCCCGAAGTTCGAAACGGTCGCGACGCCGCCGGCTTGCATCTCCGGAGAGATACGCCGTTTTCGCGCGAGATCGACGAGTTCCTTGTATTTCGTCGCAAGATCGGCAAGGGAGGTTTTGTCCGCTGCTCGGATGACCGGCACCATGATTCCGTCCTCGGCTTCGACCGCGATGCCGACGTCGATAGAGCTTGATTGCACAACACGATTGCCGATTAATTTCGCCGCTGCGCCCGGAGTTTCCGCAAGGGCTAGTGCAAAGGCGCGCACTGCGTAGAGGCCTGGGCCGGGTTTGGGATCGCGCGATTGTCGATCCTGTAACACGGGATCGAGATTCACTGATGAGCCAATCGTTGAAAGCGGCCGTGTCCAACTTCGCCGCATCGCGTCCGCTACACCCGCGCGAATCGCAGAAGCTTCGTGCGCCGTCCATGATTCCTGCGAGATCAGCAGTTGTTAGCTGCAGCTCGGCCATTCGCGCACGAACACGCGGGGACATAAACGTTGCGCCTTTCGCCGTAACTGGAACAGGCAATCCCCCGGCGCCGTCGCCATCGCGCGCGGCGGTTTTCTTCCCGCGCACTGGAGCAATTTCCTGATCAGCACGTGCTGGAATTTCTTCTGCGACTTCGCGTTGCGATGGTGGAGGCGCTTGTTTCGCAAATCTCGCGGCGTCTGCTTCGCTCGCTTCCACGTAGCCAAGGACCGCGCCGACCGGGTAAGTCTCCTTCAATTGCACGGTGATTTGGGCAATCTCGCCTTTGCACGGCGTCGTCACACCCATCACGGCTTTGTTGGTTTCGACCTCAATAATTTCCTGATCGTCCGCAACTTTATCACCGGCCTTTACCTTAATATCGACAATTGTGGCTTCGGCAATCGATTCGCCGAGCTGCGGCATGATGATTGGGACTTGCGGCATAAATTTCTATTCTCGAAGCAGCGCGCGAGCTCTTCGCGCGATCTCTTTTGCGTTGGGTCGATGGGCCGACCAAAGATTTGGATGATAAGGGATCGGGGTGTCTTTTGCGTTGATGCGTTGCGGCGCTGCGTCCAACAAATGAAAACCTTCGGCGGAAACACGCGCAATCACCTCGGCTGTCGCGCCGCCCCACGGAAAGGATTCTCCCACACACAGCAACCGGCCCGTGCGCGCGACCGAAGCCAGGACGGTATCGGTATCGAGCGGCCTAACCGAACGAAGATCGACAACTTCAATTTCGAAACCTTCGGCGGCCAATTGTTCCGCGACTGCGAGC
>QHRI01000429.1 GCA_003221375.1 Verrucomicrobiota bacterium | reverse complement strand
GAAGCGCTCCTATGGAGTGGTGAAGAAAGGCGGATTCATTGTGTCGATTGTCCCGCGCCCAGAGCCGGCTGAACTCGAGAAACACGGGATTCGCGGCACATTCATCAGTGTGGAGCCTAATGCGGACGAGCTCGCCGAGATCGGCAAGTTAATCGACCAGAAGAAAATCAAAGTGATTGTGTCGCACACGTTCCCGCTTTCTGAAGCAATTAAAGCCCAGGAACAAATCGCGACTGGTCACACGCGTGGCAAGGTTGTTCTCAAAGTTGCCGACGAACCCAAATAACAGCCAACTATTCAAGTGTGGCATGGCACAGGGATGGACTGGCCGCGATCGGCACAATCTCGCAACCATGCATCTCTTAACGGCGCTGTCATGTCCGCCACGGCGGATTCGTCCTGTGGCGAATTGAGCGATACGAAACATCTCTGATTTGTTTCCGCAAGAGCGATTCAGAAAATGATCCGAGATTCCCCGCTTCGCTCAGAATGACAAGAGAGTATGGATTGTAGAAAATTTTTGTCCTGAAGCGTCTGGGTCATTCGTTGTATCCCTGAAAATCAAACATCAATAGAAAGGAAAAACATGAGCAAGTCAGATAAGAAACAAGCAGCAAGCATCGTTTGGTTTGAAATCCCGGCCGACGATCCCGAACGCGCCAAGGCGTTTTATGGCAATTTGTTTGGCTGGAACATCAATCCATTTCCCGGAGGTGGCGATTATTCGCACATCGACACTGGCGGCGCGGACGATACACCCGACGGCGCGCTCAAGAAGCGCAACCGACCGCAAGAGCCAATTACGAACTACGTCAGCGTAGATTCAGTCGCCGAGTTCTCCAAAAAGATCGAGAAACTCGGTGGTAAAATCTGCATGTCGAAGACAGCTGTGCCACAGATGGGCTACTTTGCCGTCTGCCAGGATACCGAGGGCAATTCGTTTGGACTCTGGGAAAGCGATGCGAATGCAAAATAATTGTCCTAAACTCGCATGTTAGTTCGTCGTATCTCCAACTAACGAAAATCTCAACTAACAACCAAAAACACAGAACATGAGTACACAAGACCAAAATCAAAACGGATATCTGTTGCTGTATCGGAGTGATGGAGAAACTCGGTGGAAAAATCTGCATGTCGAAGACAGCTGTGCCACAGATGGGCTACTTTGCTGTGTGCCAGGATACCGAGGGCAATGCCTTTGGACTCTGGGAGAGCGATGCGAATGCAAAATAATTGTCCCAAACTCGCACGCTTTTTCGTCGTATTATCGAAGTAACCAAAATTCTCAACCAACAACGAACAACCCAACAACACGGAACATGAGTACACAAAACCAAAATCAAAACGGATATATGTTGCTATTTCGCGGCACTGACCTGCGCAAAGGGCTTTCGCCCGAAGAGCTTCAAAAAGTCACAGACAATTGGATGGCGTGGTTCAAGCGCCTGACCGAAGAAGGCAAAGCGGTGGCGGGAAACCCACTGGAACGCGAAGGGAAAATCGTTTCGGGGAAGGACCGTGTCGTCTCCGATGGTCCGTTCGCCGAATCCAAGGAGGCAATTGGCGGTTATTTCCTTCTCGACGTAGCCACGATCGATGAAGCGATTGCCATCGCGAAGGAATGCCCAGGTCTGCCGTACGGTATTCGCGTGGAAGTCAGACCCGTGGCGGGCGAATGCCCCATTGCGGCAGATCTGCGGAAGGAAGCGCAGTTCGTAGAAGTCTGACACCGACGCTCCTCGCAACTCGCGCAAACTGAAAGGTTCAATCCCTTTCACTTCGCGATAATTGTTTGCCGCGATGCACTCCGGCACACTAAAACGGACTGGATATGCGCCCGTAAACGGGCTTCGGATCTATCACGAAATTCAAGGTCTGGGTTAAGCACGTCCGGGCCGAGGGCTGTCCGGCTCCATCTCACGGCATCGACGATTAACGTTGGAGACGACCTGCCCTCAGGCCGTTCTTTCGATTCACAAGATGGTAGATAATCAAAGTGGTCTTATTTGATCGTTGTTGACTGGATATTGAACAACGTGTCCTAAACGTGCTGCTTGGTTCGTCGTATTTATTGAAGTTGAACTGACAATCCATGTGCCCTGTATGTATCTGACCCGTGAAAAGGAACTAACGCGGTTGCGCGATGAAGTCACCCGCCACCGCCGAGAACTGCCGTGGGTTAAAATTGACAAAGAATATGTTTTCGACGGACCGAACGGGAAGGAAACTCTTGCCGATCTGTTCGATGGCCATAGTCAATTGATCGTCTATCATTTCATGCTCGGTCCAGGATGGGAGGAGGGCTGCAAGAGCTGTTCGTATTTGGCCGACCATTTTGACGGCGCCAACTGGCATCTTCCGCATCGCGACGTGGCTTTCGCTGTTATTTCGCGGGCGCCGTTATCGGAGATCGAATCGTTCAAGCGGCGCATGGGGTGGCGTTTTAAATGGGTTTCGTCGCACGGCAACGATTTCAACTTCGACTATCACGTTTCGGCCACAGAAGAAGAAAAAGCGAAAGACAGAATGTATTACAACTACGAGAAGCAGAAATGGGCGAACGAGGAGATGCCGGGACTAAGCGTTTTTTGCAAAGATGAAAATGGCGATGTGTTTCACACTTACTCAACCTACGGTCGTGGACTCGACATTCTTATTGGGACTTACAACTTTCTCGATCTCGTCCCCAAAGGTCGTGACGAGGATCACCTCGATTTCACGATGGAGTGGGTCCGGCGCCACGACGAATACTAGGCACCATACCAGAGAAGGAAAAGGGGATGAATCGCGTAACTCATTTTGAAATTTACACGGATGATCCGGAAGTGGTGCAGCCATTTTACCACGACGTATTCGGCTGGAAGTTCAACAAATTCGAAGGCGGCCCAATCGAGTATTGGCTGATCACAACCGGTGATGACAAGGATCCGGGAATTAACGGCGGAATCACGCGTCCACGGGAAGGACAAAGCTCTGGGACGCTAAACACGGTCGCGGTCGAATCGCTAGATCGAACGATTAAGATCATTGAGCAGCGCGGCGGAAAAATCTGCGTGCCAAAAATGGCGATCCCGAAAATCGGCTGGCTTGCTTACGCGGAGGATCCGGCTGGAAACGTATTTGGAATCATCGAGCCGGATGCTGAGGCGAAATGATGCAATCCATTTCCTGTAACTTTTCAAAATGCACAATCATCGACCTTCCTTATTGTTTGCAGCGGCGACATTGATTGCCCTGAGCGTAGTGACCGTCACCCTGTTCGCTGAAACGGAACACAAAACAGGGACAGAGGAAAACATCGAAGTCATGGCTAGTCCTACCGCATCACAGGAAGTGTTCGAGATTCTCACGCTCGATATCAAGCCTGGCAGAAGAGATGAATTTCATAAAGTGTACGAAGCCCAGTCGGTGCCGCTTTTGAAAAAGTGGAATTTTGACTTGGTCGCTTACGG
>QHRI01000427.1 GCA_003221375.1 Verrucomicrobiota bacterium | reverse complement strand
GCAGTCACGCAGCGGATCAACCCGGGTAGATCACAAGAAGAGCAGCCTATCGCGCCCACGACCAAGTCCGGCCCGCCTGTTGCCGCCGGCGAGGCCAGACCGAAGGCCACCAGGGCCCTTCTGGTTGATCCGACTTCCGGTCAACCCATTGGTCGGGAAACATACAATGGCAGTGTCAAAGTCGAATATAGCGACGGACGTTCCGAAACCTTCTGCAAGGACGGAAATTGCACGCATCCGCACGTGTCGCACGAAGGACACGTCGGCTGGACGCACTACACTCACCGGGAAGGTCGTTACAATTCTGCCATGAATGAAAGATTGGTAATTCGTTTTTCAAACGGCCAGACCAAAGAATTCAAACCTAATCCGAATGGGGGCCCATTCATCGAGGAATGGAATTTTATCGATAACGACGTGGCCGTCGCGATTAAGTCGCGAGGATACCATGGCCCTGCCAGTTTCGTTCGATACGATCTAATCAGCGGCCGGATGACAGGACACCAGGACGGGTATGTCGAATATGAAAAGATGCCTGAATGGGCCCAGCCGTTTTCAGACGACATACCCTTTCCTGCCGCGTCCAAGGCGGATGCCTCTGAGCAGACACTTTCAAAACAGAAAGCTTTGAAATCAGTGAACGGGGACGTGAAAACCCAAATTACTTTTGTGAATCGCAGCAAGCAAGGAGTGAAAGTGTACTGGCTCGATTACAGTGGCGAGCGCGTCCTTTATAGAAAGTTAAAAGATTCGGAGTCTTACACTCAGGATACCTACATGACACATCCCTGGCTTATCACCGATCTTCGTGACAATGTATGGCAGATTTACATGCCTACACTGCAGCCTCGAACGGTAATTGTTACGGCGCCGAAAAAGCCGTAGTTTGCGCCGCGAAGCTTATCGGATCAACCAGAGATGAGCGCATTCAGCCTCGAACATATAGTAATTCATTTTTGCATGTGATCAGTCTTTCGGCGCCAGCGTGGCCACTAATTTCTCAAAGCGCGGATCGCCACGCAGCGGGTCCCAAATCGGCTGCAATTTGAGGTAGCAAACCTGCGCCAGATTCGCGGCGTAAGCCACGCCGTCTACCGCGTCAGCGGCGATTGGCAGGAGTTCGCAGGCGCGCCGAGCTTCGCGGAGCGCATCTTCTTTGCGTCCGAGTCCCGCGTCGATCAATCCCAAGAGGCTGAGTGCAGCTGGGAAATCAGGCTGCTTTACCGCAACTTCTTCGACCTGGCGTCTGGCCTCCGCGAACGCAACCGAGGCCTTTTCTTTTTCGCCCCGCCAGCGAGCCACAACTCCTTCCCAGTATGCCCGCGGAATTTTGATGCCGTTGTACACGTTGCCCTCTGCCGGATAAGCTGCCAACGTGCCCGAAATTGCCTCCGGCGTGCGTTCGCACAGCGCGTAATTGATGTCTTCAATCTCGTTAGCTACCGACGGATCCTTTTCCATCAATGTTGCGCGTAACTGCTGAAAGTCCCGTAAATCAGCGCGCCAATCCACGGGAACCCATGCGCGTAAGATGCGCGTGAAGAGGTCGTCGGGGATAATAGTGAGTGCGTGTTCGAGTGCTCGGAGCTGATCAGCGTACCGACGCTGTAACTGATACGTCAGCGCTAGCTGCTGGATGGTTTGGAAATTGCGCGGATCAAGCTCGACCGATCGTTCGAAGTCGCGCGTTGCGCCTGTCCAATCGCCCTGCCGACGCTCGACATAGGCGCTGTACTCGAAGACTTGTGCGTTATTAGGCAAGGTTTGCCGCGCCGCGTTCAGTTCTTTTCGCGCCTGCTGATAATCGCGAAAGCCATGGTAATAGTAATCGGCCATCGCAAGGTGAGCATCGCCATCGTCGGGCGCAGTTCGCAGAGCCGACTCGGCCGCTTCCTTCGCCAGTGCCAGCCGCGAAGGCGTGTGATCAAAACCGGCCCAAAACATCTGCCCGTGGATCCGCGACAGCAGACAAAAAGCACGAGTAAAACTCGGGTCTCGCGCGACTGCTTCCTCAAGCAGCCTGATTGTCTGCGGCGCTTTCTCCTTTACTACTACCGGATTCGTGAGGTCGTTAGCCAGGGCCTGTGCGCGGATAAAAAGCTCGTAAGCCGTAAGATCGCGCGTTGGAGGCGTTTCGATAGCGCTTTTTTCGCTGGGCGATATTTTGGCTTGAAGTTGGTCCGCAATTTTTGTCGCGATCTCCGTCTGAATGGCAAAGATATCGGCCAAATCGCGGTCGTACGTTTGCGCCCAGACGTGAGTGTCGTTGCGTGCGTCAATGAGCTGAGCGTTCACGCGCACTTTGCCGCCCTCGCGCTGAACACTGCCTTCCAGAAGATTGGCAACACCCAAAGCCTGAGCGATGGCGCGTGCATTGCGCGCGATCCCGGCCTTGTATTGCATGACCGATGTTCGGCTGATCACCTTTAAATCAGCAATTCTGGCGAGGTCCGTCAGGATCTCATCCTGCACGCCGTCGGCAAAGAAAGCGTTCTGCGGGTCCGGACTAAGGTTTTGAAACGGTAGTACGGCAACGCTTTTAGCAGGGATCGCCGCCAAGTCGCCGGTCTGATTACGGTGAAAAAACCAGTAGCCGATGCCAAGCGCGGCCACTACGGCGATGGACGTTCCCAATAGAATACGGTTGCGTGTTCGGCGGCTGATACTCGCTTCG
>QHRI01000426.1 GCA_003221375.1 Verrucomicrobiota bacterium | reverse complement strand
ACCGTCGTTAGCGTTCCGGTGGTGGGTCCGACAAGATCGCCTACCTGCGCGGTAGCGATAGCAGCGACGCCATCGATCGGCGAAATGATCCGCGTGTAGCCTAGGTTTAGCTCGGCTTGCTTCACGGCCGCTTCATCGGCTTCGACATTTGCTCTACTGGAGCCCGCAGCTGCGATGGCAGTATCGCGCTCCTGATCGCTGATCACTTTCTTCTTAAACAAGTCCTGTGCGCGCTTTTCGTCTGCCTCTGCTTTCACCTGGTTGGCTTTGTCTTTTGCCAGAGTTCCTTTGGCCTGCGCCAATGCGGCTTCGTACGGACGGGAGTCGATCTGAAAAAGGAGATCGCCTTTTTTCACAATGCCGCCTTCCTGGTAATCGCGGGAAATAATATAACCCTGCACCTGCGCGTTGATGTTGGCATTGATGAACCCGTCCAGTGTCGCCACACGTTCCAGCACACGCGGCACATCCTGCGGCGTGACAGTTGTCACCAGTACTTCCGGAGGAGGCGGTCCGGTCTGGGCTGGATCCTTTCGCGAGCAACTGCAAGAAAGTGAGATCAGGGTTAGGAGCGCGGCAGGAACATGAAGCCGTTTCATCAATTTCATTATCGCTGATCGCAAACTGACGTGTCGAGCGCAGATGCCAACCTCAGGAGGATTAAAGTTCCTTTTTAGCCGCAGATATGAATCGCCTTCTGTCCGAACGAACTGAGCGCGTGTCCCCGTTCAGGCACACTTATAAAATCTTTACCTGCCAGTCGCGACCTTCCCAGCGCTGATCGTGTTTCCAAAAGAATGTGAACGTCAGCACTGAACCGGCGGGCCAATCTGCTGTTGGAAAATCTGCGAACCAGAGATCCAACTTACCCTGATGAATTGTGTCCAACAGATTGGTGCCAGCTCCACCATCGGTCGACCAAACAACCGTCGCTTGGGCAACAACGATAATTCGCAAAATTTTTCCGCGAGATACACGCCGCAGTGGATAGCGCAAAGTCCAAATCTCGTAGTTGCTCTGTACCGGATGCAGCACATAGCGCCGAAATGCCGGTTCGAGGCGGTCAATGCAAACGCCGTCATGGCGGCTTCGCACGAGCGAAGTGTATTCGGCATGTGACCAACACAACGGCATTGCCGCGCCAGTGGGACATCCAAATTTCATATGGGCGTCCGGCAAGTCAGGTTCGTCCCATAACTGTTCGGTCAGCATGCCGCCCTGATTCGCAAAGTTCTCTATCGTCGCAATGAACGGCTTTGGATCGCGTCCGGCCGCCAGTTCATAATGGCCTCGTTCTCCCGTCAGGATCGGCCAGCAACGTCCGACGCCTGTTCCATCGAAAGCACCACCGTCGGCCTTTTGTCCATAGCCATCATGATTGTAGCGACGCCAGCAGGGACCTTGTGGCAGATCGTGTTTGATCACGCGATCGATGACTTCGATTGAATCGCGAATGATTGGATCGTTCGCGTCGCGAATACCGAATCGCACCAGATGCAGGAAATCGCCGCCAACAATATTTCGCGCAGGGTGCAGGCCGCCGCCGTTAGCCAATTGAATTATCGTTGTATTCGGATCAGAGTGAGGGTCTGGCGCGTTCGGATCGGTGGGATTGATGCGGATATAGTGACGAGGGAATCCCTCGACCAAGTCACCTTGCGTTGTGACGGTCCATTCTTCGAGGTGCGTCGCCAGCCAGTCGGCGTACGCGAAAACAAAATCTGCAGCTGCGGTTTCGCCGTACTCCGTGGCCCACTCCGCTGCACAGACGAGAGCGGCAATCACAGTGGCGAGAGTGGAAGGCGAGTAACCGGCGTTTTCTTCCCATCGATCCTGGCTGGTGACTGGGCCTTGCAAAATCAGGTGCGCAGCAGCGCGCACAATCATTATGCGAATCCGGTCGCTGAATGGCAGCCAGCCAAATCAATGCGCGCAATGGTGTACTCATCTGGCCTGTGGCAAGAAGCGCTGTTGCGCTTTGCACGAGGTCACGAGTCCAGACGAGATGATAGCCCCCCAAATCGTTGTCGCCCTTGGTTTCGCCCCACGGGATACTCATCGACGCAACAATCGCGCCTTGAAACACCTTGTCTTCATGTGCAGTCAGCACACAACGGCTCAGTCGATACATTCCGCCGCCGTCGGATGTGTCGGCGCTAAAGTCGAATTTTGGATTAACAACCGCTCGCTGCCACTGCCGGATATACGCCTGACGATGTGACTCGAAAGGCTCAGCCAGCGATTGGAATAACTTGGCCGTTGTGCTCTGGTAGCTCCGACCAAACGCGACAGCCATGGTGAATTCACCGCTGTGTGGAAGATTAATTTCTCCCGTCAACGCGATATTGCCGTTTTCGGCGGACTCAAACTGCCAGTCCATTTTGAAATTGTGCATCAGGTCCTGCCAACCATCGCTGAAACCGACATAGCCTACCGAGCGACGAGAGAAGCCGGTGCTGCACGCCATAATCAGGTGAACGTTTACGCGTTGCGCGCGGATAAGCTTGATACCGCCCACTTGAATGCACCGCCCCGAGTTGCCCGTGCCGAAACCGGCGATGTGAGGAGCCAGCAATGCATATAGTCGCAGCTTCCGACGTAGCGATTCGTCCAGCACTTCCAATTTGGTGTGCACCAGCAAGACCGACTGATGCGGATCGGCGAAGACATCTTTTACGATGCGATAGCGGCCGCCCGGCTCTGAATTCGTGATACGGTAAAGAAGGCAATCACGTTCCGGATAATCGATCGCGTGAGTCAGTTCGCGCTTTTCCTCGTGGCAAAACGTTTCTCCATCGCTTATGAGAAACTGAAAGTCACGCGTGTTCGGTTGATCGACATGCGGGTAATAAATCTCGTTCACGATGCCGTGACTCAGAGTGAACCAGACACGGCAACTGGTATGATAGGCAGTACCCACACCTTCTTTGGCGCTCGAAGTCCAGCGCGGCTCGATTCCGGGTGCGCCAAATGCAATTGAATTCTGAGGTGGGTCGATCGGTTGAGCGTTGTGCTTTGTTATCCGAAACCGGATTTCGGTCGTTATTTACTCTTCGCGTTTTTCGATCTCCTTTTCGATTCGGGGATCAGGAATCAACCAGAGCAGCGCGGCGAACACATACAGTCCAGCCGCGATCCATGGGCTCACAAACGCGAGTGGGATGGCGGCCAAATAAAACACAGAAGAGAGTTTACCCTTCCAATCTATGCCAACCGCCCGTGCCAGAAGCGAGCCTCTACCCTCCTTGGCAATGATGGTGTGCTCCAGAATTTGATAAGCTATAGCCGCCATCAATAGAACGAACCCGTACACGGCCGTCGGAGTGGGGGAAAGACCATTCTCACCCATCCAGCCTGTGGTGAAAGGAAAGAGCGACAGCCAGAACAGTAAATGAAGGTTTGCCCACAGAATGCCGCCACTGACCTGGTCTGTGGCTTGGAACAGATGATGATGATTGTTCCAGTAAATGCCCAGGTAGATAAAACTGAGTACATAGCTCAAAAGCACTGGCAGCAATGGCTTCAAAGCGGAAAGCTCGACCGTGTGAGGCACGTTCAATTCCAGCACCATGATTGTGATGATGATGGCAAGAACTCCGTCGCTGAACGCTTCGAGTCGACTCGTTTTCATCTTTGTGCCGCTCATGGCTTAAGCTCCCTGATCCATAGACCTGCTGTCTTGAGCTCGCTGTTCGTTAATCCGTGGCCGGCATGAAAAAAACGAATTGTCACCTCGACGCCCGCGCGGCGAAGAAGTTCGACAAGGCGTTGCGTCTCCGATGGGGGAATAATCGGATCC
>QHRI01000060.1 GCA_003221375.1 Verrucomicrobiota bacterium | reverse complement strand
TCGCCAGGTCCGACATAATTTCACTTTCATCCTCGAACGCGAGTGGACGCAGCAAACCGGCCACTTGCGCGACTTCACGCAGTGAGGGTCTGCGCAAAGGAGCGCCGGCCGGCGTAATTAGCGCGGGTAAATCGCGAGTGGTCAGGTGAAGACGCTTGCTTAGCGCCTGTCCTTGTTCGCTCTCAAATTCGATGAGCCGATGTGGAATGCGATTTTTATCGAGGAAATCATCAAGCTGATGTCCTTCGCGTGTGCCCGCTGCCGCGAGAACGCGCAACCCGGCAAATTCCCGATCGCGCCGCAGTCGCTTGCGACGCATGATCAACGCCTTTACGATCGGCTCGCTTACGCCGGGCAATTCGGCGAACGCGCGCCGCAGCTCAGTCGCTGGCACATGGAGTATTTCTGCCTCTTCTGACGTTACCCTCGCTGTTGCAAGGACCGACGTGCCCTGGAGCATCGCGACATCGCCAAGGAAATCGCGCTCACGCGCGGTGCCGAGAATCTGTTCGATACCATCGCGTTGTTCAAAGGCCTCGAGTTCGCCGTGCAGGACAATGGCCAGGCCGACATCTCGCTGCCCCGCTTTGAAGAGTAGCTCCCCACGTTTTAGTCCACGTCTTTTTCCCAAAGGCTCAAGCAAAGAAAGCTGGTGATCGTCCAGTTTCGGAAAAGCGACACTTTCCGTATCGCGATAGAACTGTTCGTCCTGTTGCTCGTCAGTCATTCCACACAGTTTACGCCGGGTTGGGGACAAGCAACCCGGAACGAGACGCTCGATCGAGGGATTCGCGCCTCTCCCTTAAGGTCGTAGTGGCGATTTGTCCCGCCCGCAAACACGGCACAGGACGAGTCCCTCCGATCGGCGGACTTTCAGTTCCGTTTCTCAACCTCCCGGCTCGGTCTTTGAGGCTGGGCATAAAGAAATTTAAAAAAAATTTGAAATTTTTTGAAATGTCCGGCCGTAGAATCTTTAGAAAAGGAGAACGCAATTGAGTCAACCAACCGAACCTGACATGAACCTCCTCGTAGAAGATCCACTTAGTAAGACCGGTTTCAGTGGTCCATTTGTCCTGTTTCCGAACTCTCCGGAGATCGAAAACAGCGGAAAAGAGCCGACGTCGCGCATATCGCGCGAGGCAATGGACGCATTTCTAAACAACAAATCCGATAACGCTCGCAGCGCACATTTCTCTGGTCCGCCAACCCAATCGCCAGCGGCAATGCCGGAAAAAGGTCTCGCTCTGGGCGTTCTGAAACAGGCGGCCCACGATTTGCGCCGGTTCAGCGGCGCGACAAGGGGAGTCAAGCGGGAACTGTATGTCGATGCCTATGATTGGATCAACGCAAACGATTTTTCCTGGCAATACTCGTTTGTGAATGTGTGTAAGGTATTGAATGTCTGCCCTGAAGTCGTTCGCACGGAACTTTTCGCCGATGCCTCGTTAAGCTGGTTCGATTACTGGACGAAACGCGCCGGCAGTGTTTCCGCCAAACTGCGGGCCTCTTTTGTTCGCGTTTTCGCAAACTGCCCGAATCCGGACGCAGTCGAAGGCAGCCCGTCAGCATCCCACATCTAAACAATATGAAAAACCTCGGCTTCAGGCTTTTTGAACAGTTGTGCTATACTTGGCGCTCGCTCGCTGGCGTGCCCACCCGTAACCACGATCCACTCCTGGTAAACAGTATGGCTTCGTTCAATTTTGACGGCGGATGGAGAGAACTCCTGCTGAAAACTTCGTCAAAACACATGCCCACAGAATCAACCATTAACGAGGAATTCGCGGTATGAAGTTGTCCGTCGAAGCGAAAGTGGCGGCAGCCGTTGCAGTAGCCTTTGCAGCCTTGAGCGTCGGCGTCATCGCGCAAGAGCAGGGCGAGCATAGAAGCGTTGGTGTGAGCCAAATGAGCCCGAACGGAGCCGAGATTTCATTGGCGGTCCACAACGGAAGCGAGGAGAACCAACTTCTCGCCCAGTACTAATCGACCGTAGCGACGGGCCTGTCGCCCCGCATTTTCCAGGGGTGGCCGCATTCTCCACGCGGCCGACACCCGATTTGAACGCACCCAGCGGGTGCGTTACTCGATTGTCACGTAATTTGTATCGCAAGGCGGAGCGATATGCGATAATACAGCCTCCACGAAAGCGATTCCGGGAACACTGCAGGAGGGCGGTGCCTCGTTTCAAACGACGCATTGGACGGTTGTTTTGCGGGCGCGGCAGCCGGAATCAGAGGACGCCACGCGGGAGGCGCTCTCCGGATTTTGCGAAGCGTATTGGCCACCGCTTTACAGTTTTCTTCGCCACCGCGGTCATTCATCCGCTGACGCGCAGGATTTGGTGCAGGGTTTTTTCGCTCACCTGCTCGAGCAAAACACTTTGACCCGCGCGGATCAGCAAAAGGGCCGGCTTCGCACGTTCCTGCTGGGATCTTTGCAAAATTTTTTGTTCAACGAGTATGACCGCGCCCGGGCGCTCAAGAGAGGCGGTGGTCGCCAGATCGTCTCGATCGAGGAGCATCTGCCGGAGGCCGAGGCAGCGATGATGGCAACCGCTCATCTGAGTGATGCCGGTTGTTACGATCTTGTCTGGGCGTCGACTATCGTTTCGCGGGCGTGGGATAATCTCCAAACTGCATTTGTCGCGGAAGGCAAAGCGGAGTGGCTTGAAGAACTAAGACCGTTCGTCGCGGGCGGGAGCGTTGCGCCACTGAATCAGGAGGAAGCCGCACGTCGTCTTGGAGTGCCAATCGCCACTCTGCGCACCTGGCTTTCGCGTCTCCGTCAGCGTTACCGCGAATCGCTGAGAATGGAAGTGGCCACTACTGTCTCCGATCCGGCAGACGTCGATGCGGAGCTACAACACCTTTATCAAATACTGATTAGAAGTTGAGTTCACGCATGGACGACGGAGGTATTGATCTCGAAACTGCAGCTGCAGGCGTTTGCGCGACATGTGGACGACTCCTGACCCAAATTGGTCCGAAAGGTGAATGCTTGCGTTGCCTTGTTAGCCTTGGTTTTCTGGCGGACGGCGAAGAACCGGAAAGACCAGCCGCCCAAGGTCGACTGACGCCTGGCCCGCTGAAATACGCCCACTTCGAGGTAGACGTAGGTGCGGATGGCTTTCCGGTCGAGCTTGGCGCGGGAGGAATGGCCATAACGTACAGTGCTCGCGACACAGTGTTGAACTCGACGGTAGCTCTGAAGGTTATCAACCGAAGCGTCGCTCAGAATCCCGATGCGCGATCACGTTTTTTGCGCGAAGCCCGCGCGGCCGCGAACATCCATCACCCAAATATTGCTCGGGTCACCTATTACGGAGAGCAAGACGGCGAGTGTTTCTATGCCATGGAACTGGTCAAGGGCGAAACACTAGAAGCCCGTGTGCGGCGTGATGGACCAATGCCGTTGGCATCCGCGTTGGAGATAATTGAGCAGGCGGCGTGCGCGTTGGCTGCCGCCGAAGCGTGCAGTGTGGTTCATCGCGACATCAAGCCATCGAACATCATGCTCGAATCCGACGCGAGCGGCGGGCTTACCGTGAAGCTGATCGATTACGGTGTAGCCAAAGTGATGGGTCCTCAGGCAGAACTCGACGCCGAACAAACTCGCGCGGGCTTTATCGGCACACCGGCTTTTGCGAGTCCTGAGCAATTCGCCGGTTCCGCGCAATTGCCGATTGATACGCGGTCCGACATCTACTCCCTGGGTGTTACTTTTTGGTATCTCCTTACCGGTCGAACGCCTTTTGTAGGAGGTACGATGGAAGAAATCCGGGTGAGGCAAACCGGGGAGTTACCTTTGGAACATCTCAGGGGCATGCACCTGCCCGGTCAGGTCATTGCGTTGCTAAAATCCATGCTGGCTCCTGATCCGAAGGATAGGCCACAAACGGCGCGCGAGTTACTTTCTGCTGTCAATAGCTGCTACGCACGGTTTAACCCTGAAGCGCGCGCGAGACGCAGACGAGCAATGCTAGTAGTTGCAGCAGGCGTACTGGCAATCACAGCAATAGGGATTTGGTTGTTTCAACGCACGCGGTCCGCCGCCCCGATCGAGCGATCCATCGCGGTGCTTCCTTTCGAAAACCTCAGCAGCGACAAGGAGAACGCTTATTTTGCCGAGGGAATACAGGACGAAATACTTACCCGGTTGTCCAAGATCGCCGATCTCAAGGTGATCTCGCGCACATCGACTCAGCATTACAAAAGCGCCCCTGAAAACCTGCGCGAGATCGCAAAGCAACTGGGCGTCGCCCATATCTTGGAAGGAAGCGTGCAGAAGAGCGCCGACGAAGTACGCGTGAACGTGCAGCTAATCAAAGCGGCTAATGATTCGCATCTTTGGGCTGATACCTTTGATCGAAAACTGACTGACATCCTTTCAGTCGAAAGCGAAGTGGCCAAAACCATCGCCGAGCAGTTACGAGCTGAGATCACGGGACAGGAAGCAGAAGTCATCGCCGACAGGCCGACCGACAATCCTCAGGCTTACGACGCGTACCTCCGCGGACTCGCCTACACGCTAAAGACTGGATTCGCACCGGCGAACTCTCTCGGCGCACAGAAATACCTCAAGGAAGCAGTGCGATTAGACCCGAAGTTCGCCGTTGGTTGGGCGCTGCTGTCTTACGTCGATGCGAGTGGCTACCTTACGCAAGGTCTTCAACCAACCGTCGCCCTCCGTGAGGAGGCGCGACAGGCCGCTGAAACGGCTCTAACTCTACAGCCCAATCTTGGCGAAGCTGTGTTCGCAAAGGGCTTTTATTACTACGCGTGCCTGAAGGACTACGACACTGCGGTGAAATACCTTGAGCAGGCACACCAGCTTTTGGCTAATAATGGTCGTATTCCTTTGTCTCTGGCTTATGTCGAACGGAGGCGAGGTAACTGGGATAAGAGCGAGGCGTATTTCAACGAAGCGGAGAAACTCGACCCGCGCAATGTTAACCTGCTCTCGCAACACGCGCGTTCCTACATTTGTTTGCGGCGGTTTCCTGAGGCCTTGGCGAAACTTGAGCAGATTCTCAATATAACTCCCGACGACATAGACACTCTTGTATTAAAAGCGCGAATTGCACAAGCCGAGGGCGACCTCCCGCGTGCCTCCGCGCTTCTGGCTCCGCTCCGGCTGGGGGCCGACTATGCCAACGCGTTGGAAACACAAGTTTACCAAGCAATCTTGGAGTCCCGCCCCCTCGGGGTCATTGCTCAGCTAAAGGAGATACTAGCCAATCCTAATCAGGCATTGGGCTACTACAATGGTGAGCTGCGCTTTTGGTTAGGCTGGGCACAGGAAGTTGCCGGCGATCATGCTGCCGCGCGTGAAACTTGGAGCCAGGCTCGCAGCGAACTGGAACCGTTGCTCAAAGAACAACCTGAAAACTTTGTTCTGATGGGAGACCTAGCCCTTATAAACATGGGCCTTGGCGATAACGCCGCGGCACTAGCTCTGGCAGAGCGCGCTCTCGACCTGTTCCCGATCGATAAGGACGCGCTGACTGGCCCCAGGCCACTCGACATCCTCGCCCGAGTGGCGGCACGCGTAGGCGACCCGGACCGCTCCATCTCTACTTTAGAGAAACTGCTTTCGATTCCGTACGAGGCGCCGCTGGCTGCAAATCCTCCACTAACACCTGCGTTGCTCCGGCTTGATCCAATGTTTGAGCCGCTGCGCAACGATCCACGGTTTCAGAAACTGGTTGCATCTTCCGCGCGGAAATAGCGCTCCAGCTGCGATCTGCTAAGCAGTTATTACTTTGACTGACGCTCTCAGCGGTGTAATTCGCACGGGGCACAATTGCCGATCGACTCGAGAACTGCCGTGCGCGATGAGGGCACAGCCTGTCTCTCATCTCTGACGCTACTGCCAATGGCGCTGCCTTCTTTGGAAAAGACAATCGAAAAGACATTCAGGCTGCGCGCGCGAAATGCGCCGGCGCAACTGAGCAGGTAAAATCGCCACATTCGACGGAAACGTTCACCGTAGCGATCTGCGAAACGCGGCCAGGCGCTGCGGAAGTTTTTCTCCCAGGCGAGCAATGTCGGATCGTAATTTGGTCCGATGTTCTTGACGTCTTCGACTATGAAAACGCCTTCCGCTGCGCGAGTCAGCCGGGCAAGGGAAGGAAGCATGGAATTTGGGAAAATGTAGCGCTCGATCCAGGGATCTGTGTGGACGCGCGAAAAGTTTCCACAGATTCCCTGGCAAAGAAACAATCCATCCTCGGCCAGCGAACGAGCGGCGGTTCGCATGTAGGTACGATAATTTTTATACCCGACGTGCTCGACCATGCCCACGCTCACGACCCGATCAAATCGCCCGGTGACTTCGCGGTAATCGCGCAGCTGGATTTCCACGTCCGATCCGCGACACCAACGTTGCGCGTAACGGAATTGCTCCCGGGAAATAGTTATCCCGACTACCTGGCAACCATAGTGGCGAGCCGCATAGCGGGCCAATCCACCCCAGCCGCAACCGATGTCCAACAAGCGGAGGCTGGGTCGTAGACGCACTCTTTCACAAATCCAATCCAGTTTCCGCAATTGCGCGGAGCCAAGATCGTCGCCTTCGGCGAAGAGCGCACAGGAATATTGCATATTCGGATCGAGCATCGCTTCGAAGAAATCGGTGCTCAGATCGTAATGGACCCGGCCGACTT
>QHRI01000059.1 GCA_003221375.1 Verrucomicrobiota bacterium | reverse complement strand
GGTGTTATCGCAAGTCAGTACTTCATCTCGCGGAAGAAGGTCCAATTGGCGCAGGGCCCGCAGCGCCTTGAGCATGCTTGTTTCCTGCAGGAAAGGATGACGCGCCCCGTGGATCAGTTGCAAGGTCTGCACGATGAATTCGATTTCGCGAATACCACCGCGTCCAAGCTTTACGTCGCGTTCGAGCTTGTCCGCGCCGACGATGTCACGCTCGATACGCCGCTTGATGCTGGCGATTTCATCCAGCAAATCGGGCGACGGGCTTTTGGGATAAATGAAAGGCTGATGTTGCCGCAAGAATTCGTAAGCCAGTTCACGACTGCCGCCGATTCCGCGCGCCTTGATCAGTGCAAGGCGTTCCCACGTTTCGCCGAAGCCGGCATAGTAATTTTCCATGCTCGCGAGAGAACGGGCCAAGGGACCCGCGGAGCCTTCCGGCCGAAGGCGAAGATCGACGCGGAAAAGTGAGCCAGCGCGATGCCTCGTCGAAAATGTTTCGAGGATTTCTTTTCCCAATCGGTTGAAGAATTCGTGATACGAAATGTGCGCCGTGAGCTGGCCGTCCTCACTGTAGAGAAAAAGAAGGTCGACGTCCGAGCTGTGATTCAGCTCGCCGCCCCCAAGCTTGCCCAGCGCCAGAATAGCAAATTCTGCCTTGGGCGAACCATATTGCTGCCGGAATTCCGCGTCCCAATGTTCGAAAACATTGCGGATACAAATTTCCGCCACCTGCGAAAGCTCAGCAGTTGTTTCTTCCAGAGGCGCTACATTTGCGAGCTCGCGAAGAGCAATGCGAGTCATCTCGCGGCCTTTCCAAAAACGAAGGGCAGAAAAACCCTGGTCTGCGATTGCGTTGCCAGCCGATCTGCGCAGGTAGCCCAGCATTTCCGCATAGCTGCGAGGCGCGCCGCAGATTTGCGGCTGGCACAGCCACAGGAGGCTGTCAGGATCCTGTGTCAGGCGCCCCGCGCAAATGCTGGAGACGGCAAAAAGATGAAGCAGGGCCGCTTCGCCCAGCGGAAATTGTTCGACGACATCTGCGAGGGGTTGGGCCGTTTCGGGCCAGTGTTCACCAAGTTGGATCAGGACGGTTTCGACCTGTGCCGGGTTAATTGAAGCCGCCGCTTTTTCGCGGATCCAATGTTCACTACGAGCCATCGTGCAAACATCATTCGAATTTGCTTGAAAGACTAGCTGACACAGCGCACTGAAGCCCATTCGATCCGAAACGGGACAAATTATTTCACTTATGTGATCTAGACGGTCCAGACGTCATCATGACGAAGGACCAGGAGTCAAAACGCGAAGAGCTTTCCCGCGGATTCGGAAATCAACCGGGCAATTGCCCGCGAGTTCGCCATCGAGCTCCAAGGGAACATTCTGCTCGCTTGTTATGCGCAGCCGTCGCGTCTGAAAATATTCGATTTCGGGAACCTTAATGTCGGAGCTAAACACGACGTCTTGGAGATACTTGACGATTTCCAGATAGCCGAGCCGCTTGAAGACGACCACATCAAACAAACCATCATCGACGATAGCGTGTTTAAAAAATGGGAAAGGCCCTCCGTAAAGACGCCCGTTGCCGACAAGAACGAACGATCCTTCTTCAACGGAAGTTTCGTCGGATTCGATGAACAGCTTCGGGGGCTGGCGGGCGGCGATCTGCGCTGCGGAGATAAGATAGCTGAGCGGACCAAAGCTGCGTTTGAATGCGAGGCTGGTCTCTTTTACCACTTGCGCGTCCAATCCCACCCCGGCGAGCTGGACAAAGTATCTCCCGTTCGCAATTGGCAGATCGATCTGGCGGATATTTGTGTCTTCGATGATGTCCCAGCTACCTGGCTAACTGTTCCGTCGCCGCCCGCAGCGACGATTCGGGTAAATCCCTCCTCGACTGCGCACCGGGCCAGCGCCTCCGCTTCGCCCGAATGCGATGTAACGCGGACAGGGGAGTCACCAGCGAGTGATTCGGAGCGCTCCTGCCAACTCCGAACGTGTTCAGGGCTGCCCGCAGTTGGATTGAGAATGACAATCGTATCGGTCACAAGGAAAAGTAGCAGAGGGCTTTCGTCTTTTCTTCAAACTCGGACTGCGTAACGTCTCACGGTGAAAAAATTGCGCAGGCTTCCATTGATTGCTCTAGGGGCGGTGGTTGCGCTTGGTGCGATTCTTTTGACCGGCGTGAACCTATATGTGCAATCGCAGGGTACACACGCAAAGATTCAACAAGAACTGAGCCGGCGGCTTGGCACCACGCTGGGGATTCGTAGCATGAGCGTGACGCCCTGGGGAGGATTGGAGCTGAGCGGTATTACCATTGCGCAAACCTCGCCAGTTGGTTCGAGGCATTTTCTCGAAGCAAAAACGTTTCGCCTGCGCGTTCGCTTCCTGTCCCTTTTTTCGCGTCGCCTGGTGATCAAAGAAGTCGCGCTCATCAATCCAAACATAGTTTGGCCGCAAGATGCTGAAGGAAAATGGAAATTACCCAGTTCACAGAAGATAAAAACAGCTGCCCCGGCCCCATCGGACGTGGAAAGCGAGCCCGATCAAACTCCTCAAACACAGACCGCTCCTGCTGTCGCCGTCACTCCGGCGAATCTTCCTTCTGTGGCTCAGGCGGCCGTCGTCGATCAGTCTCCAAAACAGGAACCGAGACTGGCGATGCCTCCGGAGGTTCGACGCGTTAGTATTAAAAATGGAAATTTCAGTTTTCTCGATCACACCGGGAAGCTGCTTGCGAGTTTTAGCGGAGTGAACTTTGGCACTAGCATTCGCAGCGCTCTGGCGCTTCACGGCAACGCGAAGGTGGCAAGAATTTCGCTGCAGGATCGCTTCTTTCTGGAGGACCTGCGTTCGCCGCTGCGTTACGAGCCCGATGTGCTGGAGCTTTCCAAGATTTCCGCGCGGGTCGGTAGCGGCGAGATTAACGGTTATTTTGCCATGCAACCGGAAGCGGAGGATTCTCCATTCACAACAAATGTAAAGTTTCGCGATGTGCTGGCCGACCAGATTATCTCGAACGCAGGCGGCCCCAAAGGAATGGTCCAGGGCAAATTAGAGGGAAGTTTCCAGGCGTCCGGGAAAACCGCCGACCCGGAGGCGCTCGTAGGACAAGGCGAAATTTCCCTGCGCGACGGGCGAGTCCAGCAATACAGCTTACTGGTGTTACTTGGGGAGATTCTTCAGATCGAAGAGCTCAGAGAACTTCATCTCGAGCAAGCGGAGGCGAGATATCACGTCAGTCCGAGCTTGGTTACAATCGACGAGTTGATTTTGCGTTCCCCGAATATTCGTCTCACGGCGTCGGGAACGGTTGCGTTCAACGGGAAGCTGAAACTCGATTCTCAGCTTGCGATCAACGACAAAATTCGCGGCCAGCTTTTCAAAGCGATTCGCCAGAATTTTCAACCGATCAATGAACCGGGCTACTCGGCCATCGATTTTCAGGTCGGCGGCACCATCGATCGACCAAGCACAAACTTAATGGACAGACTGGTCGGCCGCGACCTGAGCAATATGATCAACAGCTTCTTTGGTGGGCGCAAAAAGGAGCGGGCGAAGAAGAAAAAGAAACAGATCGAAGAAGCTGCGCCTGCGACGCCCGAGCGTAGCGACGCGGGTAACGCGGTGCCGGCTGCGCCATCAAGTTCTGCTTCGCCGCAGGAGGCGCTGCCTGAGGCTACCGCAACGCCAACGCCGGCCTCTTCCCCATGAGAGTGATCGCCGGCAGCGCCGGTGGAATTCGCCTGGCAGTTCCGAAACGGGGTGTGCGACCGACGATGGACCGTGTCAAAGCTGCTATCTTTTCCAGTTTGGGCGATGGCGTGGTGAGGGCGCGCGTTCTGGATCTTTTCGCAGGTAGCGGCGCACTCGGGATTGAAGCGCTCAGCCGTGGCGCGTCTTCTGTTGTTTTTGTCGAAGAAGATCGACAATCGGCGCAGATCATCGAGAGCAATCTCGCCAGTACAAAGTTGAAAGGACGAGTTCGACAGCAGGACGTCTTCGATTTTCTTCGGCACGCTTCAGGCGCTGAAATGTTCGACGTCATCTTTGCAGATCCGCCGTACGAAAAAACGGAGGCCGGTGAACGTTTCACCGAAAAACTGCTGGCAAACGAAGTATTGTCTCAACTACTGGATCCGGATGGAATTTTCGTTTTGGAAAAACAACCGGCTGAAGTTCTTCCCGAAATAAAAATGTGGCGTCTCCTTCGAAAGAAGAAATACGGCGCCACGGAGGTATTGTTTCTAAGCGTAAGTCGAGGAATTAGTCGCAAACATCCGCGAATGGACACGAACCAATGCGAAGTTCCCCAAGCGTTCAAAGCGGCGTCGAGCCGCCGCACTCCAAAGCGGCTTCGTCGCGAAAAATCCACAGTCCACAGTCCGCAGTCTTCAATTGAATGATTCGTTTCATTTACAATTTGTTTTGGCCACTCGGACTGTTGTTCTTTTTACCGGGTTATTTCGTGAAGATGGTTCGTCGCGGTGGTTACCGCGAAAAGTTCGAGCAACGCCTGGGAATTTACGATGGCGAACTACGGGCCCGCCTGTCGAAGCAAAAATCGACATGCTGCATGCAGTGAGCGTTGGGGAAGTAAATATCGCCTTGAAACTGGCCCATTCGTTGCGCGCGCTAGAATCGGAGTTGCGCTGCGTTTTGACCACGACCACGACGACCGGTTTTGCTCTCGCAAACAAGAATGCGCCACCGTGGATCGAAGTGATGTACACGCCTCTCGATTACTGGCCGATCATGCGACGGGCGTTTTTTGTAATCAGGCCGGCGCGGATTGCGCTCGTAGAAGCCGAAGTTTGGCCAAACCTTGTCGCATGTGCACACCAACGCGGAATTCCGACAATCTTGGTAAACGCGCGCTTGTCGCCGAGATCGGAGAGAAGGTTTCGACGGTTCCGATTCTTCGTCGCGCCAACATTTCGATTGTTGGATCTGGTCTGCGCGCAGGAGCCGGAAGATGTCGATCGATGGGTCGCACTCGGCGTTGCGCGCGACCGGATTCGGGCGGTCGGAAGTATCAAATACGATCCCGACGGGCGTGACCAAACGTCAGAAGCGAAAGCAAACCAGCCACCAACAAACTTCAGCAATGCGGATCGAGAGCGTCCCGTGTTGTTCGGCGGAAGCACGCATCGAGGCGAAGAAGAAATTCTGGCCACAATCTTTTTGCGCTTGCGTCAACAATTTCCATCGTTGCGATTGTTTATCGCCCCACGTCACGTCGAACGACTCCGCGAAATCCGCGCTCACCTGGCTGCCCTGCCAATACGCGTCAACCTGGCGAGCGAAGTCTGGATTAATCGCGCATCAGATGCGGATTGCATTGTTCTCGATACCACAGGTGAACTTCAGCGCTGGTATGCCATCGCCACCATTGTCTTCATGGGAAAAAGCCTGACTGCGCACGGTGGGCAAAATCCCGTGGAACCGATCATGGCGGGCAAACCGGTTGTGTTTGGTCCGCACATGGAAAACTTCCGGACACTCGCGAAGACGCTGGTGTTAAAGAAAGGCGCGATCCAAATTGAGGATATCGATTCGCTTGAGCGAACGATCATCGGGCTTCTGCAAGATAGCCAAATGCGCCAGCGTCTCGTACAAAGCGCCCGCGAAGTTTTGAGCAGGCACGAAGGCGCAACCGCACGCGCCGCCGCGTTGATTCACGAACTTGGTTGGAGCCCTGTAGCCACGGCGCCGCGCGCTGTCTCAGACGACAGAGCCTGAAAAAGCGGGCTGGCAATTTGCCTTGCGTAAAAGGATGGCAATTCCGATATTGCCCGGCTTTTGCGACCCTATCGTCTAGAGGCCCAGGACACCGCCCTTTCACGGCGGTAACACGGGTTCGAATCCCGTTAGGGTCGCCATTCGACTCGGCCCTCTTAGCCCCGAGCGCCGATATA
Source organism: Verrucomicrobiota bacterium (assembly GCA_003221375.1). GTDB lineage: Bacteria > Verrucomicrobiota > Verrucomicrobiia > Chthoniobacterales > UBA10450 > Udaeobacter. Next base: position 2,886 of record QHRI01000059.1, on the reverse strand, counting down.
GTTACGTAATCCTGGGCATTAAATGATGAAGCGAGCGGTTTTCGGAAAGGCGCTGCCGTTGGGATCACCCTGGTTGATGCTCGCGATCATCTGTGCGCTGTTGCTGTCGGTGGCAGTGCTCGTGGATCTCAGCCCAGTGGTGGATCAGAATTTTTTCTTTTCCACGAACGACCCGGGAATCCAGCAAACCAAAAAGATCGAGCAACGTTTTCCGTCGCAACCAGAAGTGATTCTGGCGGTATCATCGCGCGACATTTCTTCGGCGCGATATCTCGAACGGATTCAGAAACTCACACAGCGTGTCCAAAGCATCGGTGGCGTAAGCGCGGTTAAAAGCCTGACGGAAGGGCCAAAAAGTTTTGAAGACGCACTGAAGAGCCCGTTCTGGAGCCGGTTGTTGATCGCGCCCGACCGGAAGTCCAGTAACGTGATTATTTTCCTGAAAGGGAGGCATACCGAAAAGCCAATTCAGCGATTAGAGCAGATCGTGCACGAAATGGACGCACGAGATTTTCGGATTCACATCGCCGGCCCGCCCTATGTCGTGGAAATGATCAGGCGTAGTCTCGCGCACGATTTCCGCTATTTCAGTCTCACGGCAGTCGCGTTGTTTGGTCTGACGATGGCCGCGCTGTTTCGATCGATCCGGTTGTTTGTAGGAATGCTTTGCACATGCACCAGCGCCGTCTTGTTGACCTTGCTTCTGCAATCACTGCTCGGTCACAAGATCGGCATCCTGACGGTGAACCTCGGCACGATCGTGTTCGTCATTGCGTTATCGCATCTGGTTTACATGACATTTAACTGGCAGACGCTTGCTAATCGCGCGCATCGCATGGGTAAGGAAAGTCCGAATCTCGCGGCAGCGGCACGAAGCATGACTTTTCCGCCGTCGTTTTGGTCCATGGTCTGCGCCTCGCTGGGTTTTGCGAGCTTGCTAATCGTCCAGGCAAAGCCGTTACGCGAGTTGGGATTTGGCGGCGTGCTCGGCACGGTTGTGGCATTCACGTGTGCGTACTTGATGTATCCGGCATTTCTGCGCTGGGCCGTGCCGCGTAAAAGCAAAATCGTGGAGGCGGAACCCACTCACGCATTTTGGTTGCGGCGCTTTGCTCTACTTTCGTTAGGCATCATTCTGCTGAGCATTGGATTGGGATTCGGCCTAATGAAGGTGAACACCGATCCGAGTCTTTTCGATTATTTCAAGCCGAAACAGGAATTACGCGACGGCTTGGAATTTGTAGATCGCACCGGAGGGTGCAATCCGCTGACGCTCGTGGTCTCCGCGACAAACGGCAGCCGCCTGAACACCGATGAAGCCTACAAGAAGATGTGGACGCTGCATGGCGCACTGGAAAACCGGAAAGAGGTTGGGGCCGTGATCTCGTTGCCGACGCTTCTGGCAGAAGGCGATCGTACGCCGTTTTCGTTTCTCATCAGTTACGAAAAAATGATGGAGATCATGGCGCAGCCAAAGTACGCACGCGTCTCCAAGGGTTTTGTGACGAATGATCGGAAGGAAGCGGTGTTCATGCTCCGGATGATTGAGGCGCATCGCACCAAATATCGTGTCGATGTTGTGAACGACCTTCGTGCTCTCTGCCGCAGATATGGGTTCAAGGCTGACCTGGTGGGTGGCATTTATTACCTGCAAGGGCGACTGGCCAAACTTGTCGCCGAAAGTCTGGTCACCGGTTTGTTCTGGTTGAATTTGTTGTTCGTTGTGATCGCGTGGCTCGTTGCAAGGTCTATTCGCGGCGCGTTGGCGATGATCGCGAGCCTGACTCTCGTGCCATTATCGATGCTCGGCGGTATTGGATGGCTCCACGTTCCAGTGGACATCATTTCGGCGCCAGCCACGAATGTCTGTATCGGCATCGCGATTGATTCGATGATTCACCTCGTCTTTGGTGTCCGACGCGCCCAACGCGATGGGAAGAAAGGGTGGGACGCATGGGTCTTCGCGCGCGAAGAGCAATGGCGCGGGATTGTTTATTCGGATGTGATCATCGCCGCAGGGTTCGCCATTTTCGTGTTGTCGGATTTTCCCCCAACGCAGCGTTTCGGTCTGGTCGTTCTTGCCGGGTGCGTCATCGATATCCTGGCAAACCTATTCGTCTTACCGCTGCTCGGCGGCGCGCCCTTGAAAAAGCGCGTTTGAGGAGGCGCCTGCTTTGCATACTTTGGAACCGGTGCAAGCCGCGTTTTATCAGTCTGAATCTGAACAGCCACATCCGGGGCGGGCGCGCGCGATCATTAAAGCGCATCCGGAAGTCCGGCAATTGATGGTGCGCAATCCGTGGACGGCGCTGATCGCTGTCTCAATCCTGGTCATTCAGACAGCCATCGCGTTTGGAATGGGCAAGCTCGGGTTCAGTTACTGGTGGTTCAGTCTTGTCATCGCGTATTGCGTCGGGGCGTTCGCCAATCATGCGAATTACGTCATCATTCACGACGCAACTCACAATCTGATTTTCCGAAACAAAAGCTGGAACAAGGTGGTGGCGATCATCGCTGACCTTCCCAATCTCACGCCCGGCGCGATGGGTTTTCGGGTTTATCATTTGAAGCATCATTCGCATCAGGGTGATTACGAATACGACGCGGACCTCGCCAACCATTGGGAGGCACAGCTGGTCGGCAACCAATGGTATCGTAAGGCGATCTGGCTGATGCTCTTTCCGTTTTTTCAGGTGACGCGCCCGCCACGATTGAAAGCGATCAAGATGTGGGATCGCTGGTTCTTTATCAATTTTGCGTGTGCGGCGCTCTACGATGTGGCAGTCGTTTATATTTGCGGTTGGCCTGGATTTCTTTACCTCGTGTTTGCGTTTTTCTTTTCAATTGGATTGCACCCGGTTGGAGCTCGCTGGATTCAGGAGTATT
>QHRI01000425.1 GCA_003221375.1 Verrucomicrobiota bacterium | reverse complement strand
ATCACTTTTCCCTGCGCGCATGGCCGCAATCGCGCTTGGCAGTTTCGGTGTCCTGGCTCTGATCCTCGCAGCGGTCGGGATTTACGGTGTCATGTCGCACGTGGTCGCGGGACGCACGCGGGAGATCGGATTGCGCCTGGCCCTTGGCGCGCAGCTTTCCGATGTGCAGAAGCTCATCTTGAAACAAGGCATGTTGCTCGCCACGATTGGTTCGTTATGCGGGCTACTCATTGCCTTCGGCGGCGCCCGCATGATGAAGAGCTTGCTCTACGGCGTGAGCGCTTCCGATCCGATCACCTTCACGTGTGTCGCCTTGCTCTTATTGATCATCGCGCTTCTCGCCTGCTGGATCCCGGCTCGCAGAGCCAGTCGCGTCGAGCCGATGATTGCGTTACGCGCGGAGTGAGTGTTCAGCTAGCGGTAACGTCAAGGAAGCGCGTCCTAACAAGGGCGCGCCGCGCGCATGCCAATCAGATAATACCGCGAACTTAATCGCGGCAACGGATTAGCATTAGACGATCTGGCACGATTCGTATTTTCCTGCCACGTTGTCGTTGAAATACTGAGTCTTGGATAGCGCGGCCTTCAACGCCTCGTACACTGGTTGAGGTACGTCGAAATAACGCTGGATCCGGCCGCTTAGAAGCTCTACCTCAATCACATGAGCAACGGCGTCGTATCCGACCGATTTCAGACCCGTGGAGATAATGAGTTGTCGAGTCATGGCACAAAGGTGTAACCGGGATGAACGGACAGTTTCAAGCCTAAACTCAGCTGGCAGTGGTTATGCCGATGTTATACGCGGTCGATATGCTAGTCGCGCGCGGGGTGATGAAGGTGAAGCCTCGCTCGCGGTCGATTCAAAAGCTTATCGATCCTTTGTTTTACAAGCTTTGAGTTAGATTCGGATGAGCAGGGCGCGGAGAACAATAAGAAGGAAGAAGTAAGAAGTAAGAATGGAGCGAGTGGGACGAGCGACATAGAAGGAAAAGCTGCGATAGTAGCAGCGAGCGAGTGCGGGCAGCGAGCGAGTTTCAATCAAGAAGGTAGAAGGCGACGAGCGTGAGCAGGGCATTCATAAGCGACGAATTACATCACCGCGCGCGGCGCGAAGCATTTGCGCGACGAACTGCAAAAGCTTCGCGCAGCAAACGCGGACACCAAGCGCGTGGCCGAATTGGAACAAATCCTGGCTTCGATCCACGTTGTCGATCCTCCGGACCCGGCATCGAATAGCGTTGGCTTCGGCGCAACGGTAACTGTGAAAGATAAAAAAGGCCGGACCGAAACCTATACCGTCCTCGGTGTTGACGAACTCGATCTCGAACCGGACGCCGTCAGTTGGATTTCTCCGATCGGCAAAGCGCTGCTGGCCGCGGACAAGGGTGACTGGATTACGCTTGAAGATGGACGAGCCGCGAAAATCGTGAAGATCGAAAGAAAAAGTGACGCGTAATCAGCCTCCGCACGAGGCTACCGCGCGACAAGCGAGTGCGAGTTTAGCGTCCGCCTATTTCAATTGATCGTCGGTCAGGCCCATCGTCCGCAGGAATGCATTCCAGCGCGGGTCGTCGTGGAGATTTTGCAAGTACGGGTCCACGCGCAACGTGGGCAGGCCCGCGTCGCGCTGCCGGCGGGCACGCTCCAGCCATTCGAACGCTTTGTCTTTGTCACCGCGATATGCGTAAACATCCGCGATCTGGTCCGCCGCTGTCTCGGCCGCATCTTTAATCAACTGAGCAAGCGCGGCATCCGATTCAGGAATTCGTTTTTGGCTCCAGCGTACACAGGCCAAAATGGTCAGCCGCGCCCAATCGGCCGTATCGGCTTGCGCAGCACTCGCGGCCTCTTCAAGTTTGCCTTCTTGAAGATAGACGGACCCGAGTCCGGCGTGGTACCACGGTGCGACCGGATTCAAGTTAGCCAAATAAGAGCGCGCTTGCGAGCTGACCGGGTCCGCCGCCACTGCTCGCCGATAAAAATCGAGCGCCGGCGCCAATTCTCCACGAGTTAGCGCAAGATTTCCGGCCTGCGCGAGAAGGGCCGGGTCCTGAGGAGCGAGAGTAAGAGCCTTGCGCAATGTTTCGTCCGCCCCTTTCCAATCAAAATCGAAATTCGTTTGGATCATTGAGCGGGCGAACAACGCATCCGGTAAGTCCGGCTCGATGGCAAGGGCGCGAGCGATTGCGTCGCGCGCGGCGGCGAGATGAGCGTCGAAGCTTTTCAGGCCGCCCTCGGTTGCAAAATTACAATACCAGATGTTAGCACGGGCCACGCCGGCCCACGCCAGTGCAAACTTAGGGTCGAGAGCCACCGCGCCTTGAAATGCAGCCAGCGCTTTGCCGGTGTCTTTTTCGGAATTGCGATTTTCATAAAAGCGTCCCTGCAAATAATTCTGATGGGCTTCCGCATTCTTCGTTCCGCCTTTTTCCGCCGCCAGCACTTCCGCTTGAATTTTTTCTTTCGCTGTTGAACCAGCATCCGTTTCGCCGAACCGACCGCGCAATTGTTCGACGATCGTCTGAGCGAGTTCGGTTTGCACCGCGAACACGTCTTTCAAATTACGGGTAAAATTCTCCGACCATACTTCCTCGCCCGTATCAGCGCGGGTGAGCCTGGCCGCGATCCGTACCGCTTCGCCGGATTTGCGCACGCTTCCGTCGACCAGATAGGCCACGCCGAGTTTCTGTCCAATCTCCTGCGCCGTCGCATTTTTGCCTTTGAACGAAAACGCCGACGTCCGCGCGGCCACATGCATCCCCGGAATCTTTTGCAGTACTGTCAGCAATTCTTCGCTGACGCCATCAGAAAAATATTCGCTTCCTTTGTCGTCGCTCATATTAACAAAGGGCAGCACGGCGACGGATTTTTGATCAGGAGTAGTCGCTGGAGGGGCTGGCAATGGGTGAGCCGCCACCGACTGCTGATTCTTGTGCTGCATCCACCACCACCCGGCGAGCAGCGCGAGTATTACGAGAACAGCGGCCGGAACCAGGAGAGGCAATTTCTTTGAAGTTAGCTTCGCCCGAGATTCAACGCCTTTCTCCCACGGAAGGACGATCCGGAAGAGATCCATCGGCAGCTTGATGTTCTTCAAATCCGCCGAACCGAATTTTTCAAATCGCGCCTCGAGCGCGTTACGAATCTGCCGCTCGACATCCATCGAGACGCAAATGCCGCCCGCGCCGGCCAATTGCTCGATGCGGGAAGCAATGTTCACCCCGTCGCCGTAGACGTCGCCGCCGCGAAGAACCACATCGCCGATGTGGATGCCGATCTTGAGTTCGATGCGCCGTTCGGACGTGACGTCGTGATTCCGCTTGGCCAGCGTGCGCTGAATCTCAATCGCGCATTGCGCCGCTTCTAACGCGCTTCCGAATTCGACCAGGAAAGCGTCGCCGATGGTTTTGATTTCGGTGCCGTGAAACCGCGGAAAGATTTCGCGCAACAACCGGCGATGTTCCTCCAATAGCTCGAGAGCAACTTTGTCGTCGCGTTGGGCGAGCGCGCTGTAGCCCACCATGTCGGTAAACATAATGGCGGCGAGCTTGCGCTCTTCAGTCGGCTCGGTCGGCATCACCCTTTTTAATGACTAGCTCAGTAAATGACAATGCCCGAGCAGTCGTCAGCCCGATTGACACTCACTCCGCCGGCGATATGATCGGCGCCGTGCCGGAGGAGAAGCAGACGCGCGGCGCCAGCCGATACGACGCCATCGTCGCAACCTTTGTTGGACTTCTGGCTCTGTGTGTTTCCGGTTACACCGCTTACATGCAACGCCAGCAGGTTCGCGCGGCAGTATGGCCAATTCTCGAATTCGACAGCGGCAACGCGCCCGACATTCAT
>QHRI01000424.1 GCA_003221375.1 Verrucomicrobiota bacterium | reverse complement strand
CGGCTGGCCTCCTCGCCGCTCTGAGCCGCCGTCACGCGATTTTCATTTTGATTGGAATCGAGATGATGCTTGCCGCAGCAAACCTCAATTTTATTGCGTTCTGGCGCTTTAGCCCGCAACCGCCCTCACCAACTGGTGTGATGATCGCGATTTTCTCAATCGCCATTGCAGCCGCTGAAGCCGCGGTCGGTCTTGCTTTGGTAATTGCTGTCTATCGGCACTACCGCACTACAAACGTAGACCATCTGAACCAACTCAAAGGATGAGTCGCTGGATCATCGATCATCTCTGGTTGATCTGCGCCGTGCCATTCACGGCTTCGTTGGTAATTTTGAGCTTGCCGAATGGGCGGCACAAAAGTGCGGCCACCCTTGCGGTCGCTGGACAGATCGCAGCGCTCGTAATGTCATTCTTCGCGTTCCTTCCGACTCTGCGAACGCCTGGATTCCGTGCTGTTCAGAATTTCACCTGGTTCACCTTCGGCGATAACGCTCTGCGTCTGGGATGGCTTTTAGATCCGCTCGCGGCCGTCATGTTGATGATGATTACGCTGGTCGGCCTTTGCATCTTCGTTTTCAGCACAGGTTACATGGCCGCTGACAAAAATTTCGTCCGCTTTTTCGCTTACCTCTCATTTTTCTCCGGCGCGATGCTCGGACTCGTTATCTCGAACAGTTTGCTTCTTTTGTTTGTCTGCTGGGAACTGGTTGGCCTGGCTTCCTATTTGCTCATTGGGTTCTGGATCGAGCGACCCAGCGCTGCGGCTGCGGCAAAAAAGGCATTTATCACGACACGTATTGGCGACATGGGATTTTTCCTTGGGTTGCTCTGGCTCTACGGTCGCAGCGGCACACTTCTTTTTTACGATAGTGGGAACGGTTGTTTGGAAAGCACCGGTCTCGCGATGCTCGGCGCTAGCGCTACATTTATGGAAGGTCCGACGCCGGTCAGCGCATTAATCCATGCCGCAACGATGGTTGCTGCCGGCGTTTTTCTGGTCGCGCGCGTGTATCCGATCTTCTCGCTAGACGCAATCGAGGGCGTGACGTCGTCGCTTACGGTCGTCGTGTGGATTGGAGTAACGACAGCGTTGATGGCCGCGTTCATCGCGATAGCGCAGGCTGACATCAAACGGATCCTCGCGTATTCGACCGTGTCACAACTCGGTTTGATGATGGTTTCGCTGGGCGTGGGCGGTGTCGCCGCCGGGATGATGCATCTGCTGGCGCACGGTTTTTTTAAAGCGCTGTTGTTTCTGGGTGCGGGCTCGGTCATTCACGGCTGCCACGGCGAGCAGGACATTCGGAAAATGGGCGGCCTGCGCCGGCTTATGCCAATCACGTTTTCAACTTATGCAATCGGTATGATGGCTCTGAGCGGCGTGCCGCTCTTCTTTTCCGGCGGTTGGACGAAGGAGGAAATCCTGCATGTGACCGCGCATTGGCCGGCTTCCCGCTTGCCCTATTACTTTCTGCTGATCGGCGTGGTCCTCACCGCGCTCTACATGACGCGACAAATTATCTATGTCTTTTTCGGTGATCGGCATGCTGACTCTCAGCATGCACACGAAAGCCCGCGGGTCATGACGATTCCGCTCATCGCACTGGCGATTTGTGCGATCTTGTTCAGTGTCGTGCTAACGCCGGCATGGCCGTGGTTGCATGACTATCTAACAGATGAATCTGCACACTTCGAATTCGCGCGGTTGATCCAGCCAGCGCTGTTTCTTTCGCTGGCGCTTGTAAGCGTGGGCGTTGCTCTGGGCATCTGGATGTATCGGAAAGCCGGCGCACAAAATCGCCAGCGTCCGCCTGACACTGATCCTCTCGAATTCGTGCAGCCCCAATTGTTTCGGTTTCTCGAAAGTAAAATGTGGATCGACGAACTGTATGCTCGCACCGTCGTCGCGTTTAGTTGGATGAGCGCGCGCTTGTCCGATTGGATGGATCGTAATTTCTGGGATCGGCTGGTGCGCGGGTTCGGCGGGATCGGCCAACTCTTCGGAATTTTTACGAGCGATGTCGATGAGCGCGGCATCAATGCTGGGGTAGATGAGACGACCATTGGTACCCGCGGTCTGGGGCGTCTGATGTCCGCGGCGCACTCCGGGCAAATCCAAACATATCTCGGCGTCATCGCGATCGGTGTGCTGGCGCTATTGCTTTTCTACGCATGGTTGGCTTGATCAGCACGCTCATCTTAATTCCGCTGATGGGCGTGCTTGCGCTTTTTACCGTCCCAGCGAGGAATGCGCGCCCGATCGCATTGTTGTTTAACGTACTGCCTGCGCTTGACGCGTTGCTTTTGTGGCACCACTTCGATATTCACGCCCTCGGCGTTCAATTGATCGAACGGCACGCGTGGATCCCCGCAATCGGCGCCGAATACCTAGTCGGAGTTGACGGCTTAAGCCTCCTCTTGGTATTGCTGACATCACTCATTATTCCTTTCGCGTTTCTCGCGCAGCGGATGGATCGCGGTTTCTGCGCGCTGATGTTGATCATCCAATCCGCGCTGTACGGCACGTTCACGGCGCAGAATTTTGTTCTCTGGTTCTTGTTCTACGAAATGAGTCTGATTCCTGCGTTCCTGCTTATCAAAATTTGGGGAGGCGACAATCGGGACCGTGCCGCGACAAAGTTTTTCCTCTACACGTTTCTCGGAAGCGTTGCGATGCTGCTGGGATTCCTTGGGATTTATCTGGCAAGGGGTTCCTTCGATTTTGCCACGCTTGCTAGTCTGGGTAAGAACGGATTGCTTACGGGCAAACTCGCCTGGCTGGCTTTTGCTGGAATCTTTCTCGGACTTGCGGTTAAAGTGCCGCTGTTCCCGTTTCACTCTTTTGCTTCCGCTTTTTCCGAATGAAATCAAAACCATCGGCCCCTGGCTGCTGGCGTTAGCGATCTGCTCAATTGTTTTCGCGCCGCTGGCCGCGTGGGCCCAGTCCGATTTGAAACGAATGGTCGCGTACCTGTCGGTCAATCATCTGGGCTACTGCATGCTTGGCTTGTTCGCGATCGCTGCTTCGTCCACTGGCGCGGCGATCGACACGCAAGCTGCGCTGAGCGGTGTGTTCATTCAGATGTTCAATCACGGGATCACTGCCGCGGCATTGTTTTATCTGGTGGGCTTGCTCGAGCAACGCCGCGGATTGCGTGGCCTTGGTGACTTCGGAGGGTTGATGCAGCGAACGCCAATTCTTTGTGGCTGGATGAGCGTCGCAATGTTTTCGTCACTAGGCTTGCCGGGGCTAAACGGTTTCATCGGCGAGTTTCTGATTTTTAAAGGTTCGTTTGCTATCACAGCGTCCTTTACGGCCATTGCAGTGATTGGCCTGCTGGTGACAGCAATCGTTTTCATGCGCGCGATGCAAACGCTCTTCAGCGGTCCGCTGGCGGAAAGCTGCACTGCTTTCCCGGACCTTTTGCCGAGGGAAAAGATCGCGATCATTCCTGTGACACTGCTCATGTTCGCGATTGGCCTCGCGCCGCAATTCATGTTCAACATTTTCAACACGACCGTCGTTCAAATGGCGCGGCTGTTTAGCTGAGGCCCATCGCGAATGAGTAGAGAAATCGTTCCCGCTGAACAGATCGCGTTACGGATCCAGCATTTTCGCGGCGAAAGGGTGCTGCTCGATTTTGATCTAGCCACGCTGTATGGCGTTGCGACAAAAGCTCTGAACCAGGCGGTAAAACGCAACCGCGA
>QHRI01000433.1:1678-3699 GCA_003221375.1 Verrucomicrobiota bacterium | reverse complement strand
AATCACTGCTATCATGACTGGCGAAGCTTACGAACAAAGCGCGCGATTGGCGCGGGCCATCGGGCCATTTCCGGGTTACCACGACGCACGCGCCAGCGGTGTGCCGAAACCAGTCGCCAAGGACAACGTTGCGTCAATGCTGGAAGTGATTGAATTGCATCGTGACGCCGTGCGCGAGATCTCAGACGCGAAGGAATTCGCGCACTTGAAAGAAGAAGCCGCGAAAGTTTGGGACAGCGCGGTGGAGCTTGGAAAACGCTGCGGTTATCGGAACGCGCAAGTGACCGTGCTTGCGCCGACCGGCACGATCAGTTTCCTGATGGATTGTGACACGACTGGAATCGAACCGGACATAGCGCTAGTGAAATACAAGCTGCTCGCAGGCGGCGGAATGCTGAAAATTGTCAACCAAACGATCAAACCCGCGCTGGAAAAACTTGGTTACAATTCCGAAGAAATCGAACGTATCGTCGCGCACATCGACTCTTTCGACACCATTGAGGACGTTACTGATACCGATGGATCGACGATTTCGTCCGGATTGAAACCAGAACACCTGCCGGTCTTTGATTGCGCCTTCAAACCGTTCAAAGGCGAGCGCAGTCTCAATTACCTGGCGCACTTGCGAATGATGGCTGCCGCGCAACCGTTCCTCAGCGGCGCAATTTCAAAAACGGTCAACATGCCGGAAGCCGCCACAGTTGATGATATCATGAATACTTACATCGAAGGGTGGCGACTAGGTTTGAAATCTGTCGCGATTTACCGCGAGGGTTCAAAACGTTCTGCGCCTCTGAATACCCGAAAAACAAAGGACATGGGTACTGTAGCCGCCGGCGCTGACGGCGGAATTCCCGATGCCATTGGGGATGACGCGCTTCAAAAACGTATTCTCGAATTGGAACAGGAAGTGGCGTCGTTGCGCAGCCTGGTGGATCAACCAGTGCGCCACCGCATGACTGACACCCGCATGTCGCTCACTCACAAGTTCGAGATTGCCGGTCACGAAGGCTACATCACTGTTGGACTCTACGCCGATGGTCAACCGGGCGAGCTTTTCATCACCATGTCCAAAGAAGGCAGCACCATCGGCGGCTTGATGGACACAGTCGGCACGCTCACTTCCATTGCTCTCCAGTACGGCGTGCCGCTGGAAGGCCTGGTAAAGAAGTTTGCCTACCAGCGATTTGAGCCCAGCGGTTTTACAAAGAACCCCGATATCCGCCACGCCACCAGCATAGCTGATTACGTGTTCCGCTGGCTAGGTTGCCAATTCATCAAAGGCTACAAGGAAGCGACTTCGCCCAACCGAGGCCAGCCGGATCTGCCGCTCAAGGAAATTGCGGAGATCGAAAAGAAGGCGGTGAATCGACCAGTCTCAGATTTAGCACGCACCGCTGAGAAGGAAGTAATCGACGTAATCACAAATCATCCAGCTGGCGATTCCGAATCCGGCCGACAGAATGGAAACGGCAATGGCCATGCCGATCGTGTAACAGTGGCGCTAGGCAGCATCTTCATGGGAATTACTTGTTCGGTTTGCGGCAGCGACAAGGTGATCCGTGCCGGCGCTTGCGGCGTTTGCACCGACTGCGGTACGAGCCAGGGCTGCAGCTGAGAGCGATCTTGAGTCCCTAAGCGCTGCAACCTGTAGAATCTTCGGATTCAAAGCTGCAATTGCGTCGCTACGCCTCAGGTTTGGGGCCATCAGGAGGTTGCCGATTTCTGAAGGGTTCTAAATGTTTTCGATTCACGGCAAGCGTCGCCTGATTGGACACGCGCGTGCGCGTGGCTACAATGCGTCGCCCGTTTTTCTAAAAAAGACAGCCTGAATGAATAAGCTCGACGCCCAGCGACAGAAGGAAATTCAACAAGCCGAGGAACTGCTTTTTGCAGGTCCGCAGGCCCTCGGTTTTGCCAAAGGTCTTTTCCAGGGACATTTCGTTTCTGATTGGGTGATGCCTTATCCGCGTATCCCGGCGGCGCAACAGGTCGAACTGGATGGAATTCTCACCGAGCTT
>QHRI01000433.1:0-1489 GCA_003221375.1 Verrucomicrobiota bacterium | reverse complement strand
CGATGGCTTCCAAAATTGTCGACCGGCGAACAACTCGGCGCGTTTGCGCTGACCGAGAGGGAAGCCGGATCAGATGCGGCAAACGTGCAGATGCAAGCGCTGCCAAGTGAGGATGGCTCGCATTTTGTTCTTAATGGAGAAAAGCGCTACATCACCAACGCGGCAATCGCAGATGTGCTGACGGTGATGGCGCGAACGCCAGTGCCCGGATCGGACAAGACTTCGATCACAGCGTTCCTGGTCACACCGGACATGCCCGGTTTCGAAATGCTTGAGGCGCGGATGCCGAAGATGGGAATTCGAGGGACGGCAACCGGCCGATTCGCGCTACGCGACGTCAAAGTTCCCAAGGAAAACATTCTCGGGCCGCCTGGCAAAGGTCTGAAAGTAGCGCTGACGGTTCTCGATTTTGGACGTACAACATTTGGCGCGTGTTGCACCGGCGCGGCCAAGACTTGTTTGCGTCTAGCGATCGAACACGCAAACACGCGCAAACAATTCAACAAAACACTCGGTAATTTTCATCTGGTCCAAAAGAAAATCGCGCGCATCGCGGCAGACGCTTACGCGATGGAAGCAATGACCACGATCACCGCGGCGCTAATCGATCGCGGGCTGGAGGATTACATGCTCGAGACGGCGATGCTAAAAGTGTTTACAACCGAGCGGCTTTGGGAGTGCATCAATGACGTGTTTCAGATTTATGGCGGCTCTGCGTACTTTGTCGATCTTCCGCTTGAGAGAATGATGCGGGACGCGCGTATCAATCAAATCGGTGAAGGTGCTAACGAAGTACTCACTTCTTTTATCGCGCTGGTGGGGATGCGTGGACCGGGCATGGAGTTCAAGGAAATCTACGACACGATGATCAAGCCCACGCGTGAGCGGGGCTTCGCGAAAGCTTGGACAGCTGGCAAGCATCGACTGGGCGCAGCCGTGCGGGTGCCCGAGATTCCAGTACGCAGCGCCCAGCTGCGTGGGTTCGCCAATCAACTTGGCCGTTTGATCTGGCGGTTTAATGTTGCTGTGAACCGCGCGCTCATTACTTACCGTGAGCCGATATTGGATATGCAGCTCCTCCAGGAACGCATTGCAAATGCCGCGATGGACCTTTTTGCTGCAACCTGTGTGCTCAGTCGCTATGATGCCGAGCTTGAGTTTGCGCAACGAAATGGAAACTCTTCGTCCCTGGACCACTGTGCTGCCGGTTTGTTTTTGCGCCAGTCGTTCCGCCGAATTCGCCATTTCCTCGCTGGACTGACGGATAACGACGATAAATCGGTGCTTGCGACAGCGAATTCCATCTTGGGTAAGCCCGGCAGTTAAAATGTGTCTGCTTTAGCGCCAAACGGCGCGATGAAGACTGGCCGGACACGCTATACGCAATTGCTGCGGGGATCCGAAAAGCATCCAATCGAAAAGGTAGGCGCGCGATTGCGCGGCATGATGTCTTGGCGAGCAAAATATAAACCTCCGTCGCGCTGCCATG
>QHRI01000432.1 GCA_003221375.1 Verrucomicrobiota bacterium | reverse complement strand
TTAAGCCAAAGAAATTTTTCGGTTCGGCGCGCAATGTGGAAGAAGGCGGCAGCCTGACTGTGCTTGCTACCGCTTTAACAGAAACTGGCAGTCGAATGGATGAATTGATTTTCGAAGAATTCAAGGGAACCGGCAATATGGAGCTACATCTCGATCGGGCCCTGCAGGAGAAACGGCTATACCCGGCGATCCATCCCTTGCTCTCGGCGACCCGGCGTGAGGAGCTCCTCTATCATCCTGACGAATGGGAACGCGTGCTGATGCTGCGCAAAACTATGGCAGCGCTTCCGCCTCTCGAGGCGATGGAAAAGCTGATCGACAATCTGCATGCGACCAAAACAAACGCTGAATTGCTCTTGAGCGGATTGCGCTGACGCAAAACGTGATTACAGGCGCCGCGCAGCTCGCGAGTTTAATTGAGCAAATCGAATCTGCCGATCGCGTCGCACTCGATACGGAAGCAGACAGTCTGCATTCGTATCGGGAAAAACTTTGTCTACTCCAGATCAGCGTCCCGGCTGCATCCGGCATCATTGAAGCGAATCTTGGAACGGCTCGGGATCATCAATCCCAGCTACAGCCGTGCGACTGCATTGTCGACCCGCTGGCGGACGTCGATCTAGAACCACTGCGGCGGGTGCTGGAAGCCAGGGAAATTGTTTTGCATGGCGCGGACTACGATCTGCGAATGCTGCGGCGCGGTCTGAATCTCGTAGCGAGGAGACTTTTCGACACAATGATTGCCGCTCGTCTTCTCGGCATTCGCGAATTTAGCCTTGCTGCGTTGGTCAAACGTTACTTCGGCTTCACGCTCCTCAAAGGTTCTCAAAAAGCGAATTGGGCGCAACGCCCTTTGCCGGCGCGCATGGCGGAATACGCGATTAATGATGTGCGTTATTTGCTGCCCCTTGCCGAAAAATTGGAAGCGGAATTGGACCGCTGTGAGCGCCGGGATTGGTTGCGGCAGTCATGCCAGCGCGCCATTGAGCAGGCGGCAGTGGCCCGTGTTCGCAACCAGGACGAACTTTGGCGCATTCGTGGATCCGGCTCACTCAGCGGGCGCTCGGCTGCAGTACTTCGCGCGCTTTGGCAATGGCGCGAAAAAGAAGCAGAAATGACCGATCGCCCTCCGTTTCACATCTTGCAGAATGAGGAACTCTTGAAGGCTGCAGTAAGATTCGTCTCGGGAACCCTTCCAGACTACAGACATTTTTCCAACCGCCGGCGTCAGGCATTAACCCGCCCAAGCGCTCAGACAGTCCAGCGCACGGACGAGCTGCGACGCCGGCGCGACGCATCCGCTGAGGAACTGGGGCTGGAGCCATCGTTTATTGCGCCCCGAAGCACTCTGGAGGCAATCGCCGCAGACCATACGCGGGCAGCGAGCTTACTGGTTCCGTGGCAATGCGAACTGCTCGGCGTGTCGGTTTCGACAGAGGCGCCCACAAAGGCATAGGCGGTCCCATGTACAACTTAGTGTCGCTAAGGAGGCGACCGGTCGCCGCGCAGCAATTCGGGCCATTTTTACACGGGGCGAAAGATTCTAACTTTCTTAGGAACTTTGGCGCGCCGTTTCCGGATAACTATTTGAAGTAGTGTAAAAAATCCTTGACCTAACAAGGTTTAGGCGTCAAAAAGCCGCCGGAATTAGGTCCTTCGACCAAAGTGCTAATGAACCGGCAGCTTGCCTCCTGTGTTTTCATAACGATCACCGCGTCGCTTGCAACTTGGTTCCCCGGCCAACTAAGCGCCGCGTCGACTAATGAAGCGCGGGTCACTCGGGTAAAAAATCGTGTTCAATTAGAGAATCCAAAGGACGCCGCACACCGGGCCTCGATAAATGACATCGTCCACGAGGAGAACGTTGTGCGGACTGAATCTTAAGGAAGGGGCAGTGCTTGTTCAGGCTCCAAAGGAGGCAAATGGAGCGACAATTCACGCAGGCAGCGTCGCGGCAGCCGTTGCGGGCACAACCGTCATGATTGAGTACCATCCTGGTTTCTACAAGTTTTTGGTGTTGGAGGGCACCGCGCGATCCTATCGTCCCGGACACCTTGGTGATTCGGTTCTCGTTCGCGCGGGCCAGATGGTGTTCGGCAACTCGGAGGCTGCGCTCAGCGATCCCGTAGACGTCGATATTGACCGCTTCATGACGACAAGTCGCTTCATTACAGATTTTCCTCCGCTGCGCAGCGAGAAATCGATTGTTGCAGAGAGCCAAAAACAGCAGCGCGAGAAATCCAATAAGACTTTAGTCGACACAAACATGATCATTTTTGGGGGCGGCACCCAGGTGTCGGTTACCGATCAGGGGCAAACCGACACAGCCGATCACAAAACCGCGGCGCTCGTGACGCCGCATCGAGTGCCAAGCCTGAGTCCTAACGCAGCTCCCGCCTTACCGTAGCGACTCAAATATGAAAAAATCTTTTGTGCGAACCTTTTGGGGCGGGCTAATCGTGCTGCTTTGCCTCGTTGGCGAAGTGCCTTTTGTTACCGCAGAGCAACCGCAACAAGCGCGCGTTTCTCAGGTGATCCAGGACGTGCGCTTATTGGAATCTCATGGCGGACCGCGTCCTGCGGCCGTGAACGATAAAGTGACGCAGCAGATGGGGGTGCGCACAGGCGTGGAATCGCGCGCGGAACTGACTTTTACCGATCTGACGATAACGCGACTCGGTGCAAACACGGTTTTCAGTTTTAAGCAGGGGGCGCGCGAACTTGATCTGACGAGTGGTGCTGTTCTTTTAGAGGTGCCGCCCAAGGCGCCGGCAGTTAAGATCAGCACATCGGCAGTTACCGCGGCCGTGACTGGTGGGACAGCTCTTTTCGCGACGGGCCCACCCACGAAATTCATGGTCTTGGAAGGGATCGGAACGTTTTATCCCACGGGTCATCCTGAGAGAGCTGCGACCGTAAATGGTGGCGAAATGATGACAATGACCGCAAACGGGCGCATGACCAAACCCGAGAAGTTTGATGTAAAGCTGGTTCTCAAGACGTCGCGTTTGATTAAGGATTTTCCGCCGCTCGAGAACCTGCCCTTAGTCATGTCGGTCGTGGACCTCCAGCTCGCAGAGCAGCAATTGGCTGCTTTAAACAGTCAGGCCCTTGCCAGAGACCTGGTGGACGTGATCGGCACCACGGATCAAAACGCGAATTCGAACCCGGTGGTTTTAGTAAGCACTTCGAATCCGACTCCTCCACCCATAACACCTACGCCTCCGCCGATAACACCTACGCCGCCACCAATAACACCCACGCCTCCGCCAATAACGCCCACTCCACCGCCGCCGACTCCAACTCCATCGGCATCAGGGACGCCGATTAAGTATGGTACACCAAGCACTATTTCCTCTCCGAATCCCTACCTAATAACAAGTAATACCGTCATTACGACGGATCCCTCCATTACTACCAACGGCGTGACTGATTACGGCAAAATTTATCGTGGACGGTCGGTGGACGGTCCGATCTCTGCGTGGGCGTTTGGATCGACGTCAGCTTTTGACACCGCAAGCGGCTTCGACGACCTGATCGGCGATAATTCGGGGGCGGCCTTCAAGTTCGCCGCACTGGAATTGACCGGTGATCCAATCATCGACACCACAAATGGTGAAATCAATCTGGGCCTGATCGCCGTTAACGGAATTACCTCTGGCGGCCCCGGCGGTGTGTTGACGTTTTCGGGTATCCACAGCCTCTTGCTGGCGACGCAGAATGGTCCGATTAGCCTGGGTTCGGAGATTTCATTCTCCGGCTTGCACGACCTGACCATTTACGCTCGCGGTTCCAGCAGTGACCTGACGCTTGGCTCGGATATCGACACGACGAGCGAAGTCAATCTCT
>QHRI01000058.1 GCA_003221375.1 Verrucomicrobiota bacterium | reverse complement strand
ATCTTTGCGTCGGTCGAATAGGCGTCCTTCACGTCAATCGAGCCATTGGCCAGTGCGGCATAACCGAGCGCATGATCAATCCCAATGACGCTCTGTTGAGGAAGCCCGTAACGCTCGCGCAACGGCTGCCACCCATCCTGTCGGTCGAGAAATTCATGGGTCAGCCCGATTCTGAGCTCTGGATGCTTTCGTAGATCGCTGATAGTACGAATTGCCAGGCGCTGCGCTTCACTGCGTCGCATGACCAATGCGTAGGTGATGTTGAACCCAAGCGGTTCTGTCATGCCCACTCCGAATTTTCCAAGCGCCTCTCGAATTTCCTGAAACGAAAGTTGCCGATCGTTTTTCAGAATTTCTTGCCCGATGGTTCCCGTGTATTCCGGATAGCCATCGATCTGTCCCCCTTGGAGCGCTTGCCAGAGGATGATTGTGCCGCCCATTCCCTGGCGATGTTCCGCTGCAACACCAGCATCATTGAGCGCACGCTGGGAGATTTCACCGAGAACGTAGGACTCGGTGAATTTTTTCGAGCCGATAATGACTGGGTTCGCATGCGTCGAAACAACTGCCGCGAAAAGAAGCAAAAATGGTAGGGACGGACCGTCGGGCCATCCGCGGCGCCCGAGATGTCCGTCCGGCTCGGACCGGTCGCGCCCTGCCAATGCAGTGCGAACGAATTTCATGTCAGCGTGACTCCGCGTTGCGCGTTGATGAATTCCGACACGAAAGGGTCGGTTGGTTGGTCGCGCAGGTCAGAGACCGGACCCCGTTGCACGATTCGGCCCTCGTTCATGAGGACGATTTCATCACCAAAATAAGCCGCCTCTGCCAGATCGTGGGTGACGAAGAGCACCGTTTGCTGCAGCCGCGCAAAAATTTCTTTGAGATCTTTTTGCAAAGAAGCCCTTACCAGCGGATCCAGAGCGCCAAGCGGCTCATCGAGCAACAATAGTTCCGGTGAAAGCATTAATGCGCGCATCAAGCCAACGCGTTGCCGTTGACCTCCGGAAAGTTCGACGGGATACCGTGAGAGCAGATTGACAGAAAATCTCGTCAGTTCGCACAATTCGGCCAGCCTGTTCTGCATCTTATCCTCGGGTTTGCCGATGTGGCGCGCCATCAACAGGACATTGGCGCGTGCAGTCAGATGGGGAAACAATCCGCCCTCCTGAATCACGTATCCAATCCGCCGACGCAGCGTGCCGATGATATCGGATGTGATCAGTTCATCGTCGAACTCGATCGAGCCGGAGTCGGGCTCAATCAAACGAATGATCAAGCGAAGCAAGGTCGATTTGCCGCAGCCACTTGGCCCAATAAGAACGGTGGTCTTGCCGCGTTCGACGGAAAGATTTGTCGAATGCAACGCCGTTGCGCCCGCGTAGTGCTTGCTTACATCGACAAGGTTAACAAGGGCGCTCATTAGGGGCCGTGATGTAGGCAACCCTGCCTGCAAGTTCTTAGGCCGCAAATACGCAACTCGGCGCAGACAGGATTGTCTGCCTCACATAGCGGTTACAAAATAAAAAACTCCAAACAACCGAGCGTCGTCGGTCCACAATTTGACGAAATCAAATCCGGCCTTGCCAGCCAGGGAGATGAAACCCTCGGGTGTGTGCTTGTAGGAATGCTCGGTCAGAATCCTTTCACCCGCGCGGAAGTGAAACTCTCGATCCTGTATGCGAACCGTTTGATCAGCCTGGCTGATCAAATACATCTCGATGCGGCCTGCTTCAGAGTTGTAAATAGCGCGATGTTGCCATTGGTTCAGATCGAAATTTGCACCGGTTTTCCGATTAATGTGCGCCAGTAAGTTCAAATTGAATTCGGCCGTAACGCCGGCGCTGTCGTTGTACGCGGCTTCGATCACGTTTTGATCTTTTTGCAAATCCGCGCCGATGAGCAGCCCGCCGCCTCGACCCGAAACATTGGCAATGCGTCGCAAAAATTCTAACGCCTCATTTGGCTCGAAATTGCCGATCGTCGATCCGGGGAAATAAACGACGTTACGGGCAGCCTCGCGGCGGGGTGAAGGCAACACGACAGGCTGCAAGTAATCGGCGCACACAGGCAGAATTTCGAGATTGGGAAAAATCTTTTGGAAGACCGCAGTCGATTTACGCAGCTGCTTTTCGGAGATATCGACAGGGATGTAAACAGCGGGTTTGTCCAGCGCTTCGATGAGAATCCTTGTCTTTGTCCCCGCGCCAGTTCCAAGCCCAATCAGCTCGACATTCGGACCAATTTGCGATGCGATTTCGGCATGATATCGACTCAGAATATCGATCTCAGTTCGAGTGATATAATACTCCGGCAGCTCGCAAATTTTTTGGAACAACGCGGCGCCTTGCTCATCATAGAAATACTTGCAAGGCAGCGTACGTGGGTCGGACGAAAGCCCCGCGATGACATCTGAGAGCAAATCAGAAGTTGCCGGCGGAATCGCAGATGGAGGTTGTGTGGTCGTGAGCTGGTCTGCAGTCATTATCGCATAATCGTTTGGCGCGCGACTGGCGGCCGCGCTTTATCGATTCATTGTGGATCGCGTGCGAGTCGGATCCCTGTAAACTGCCAGCGTTTCTCCGGTTGGAAGAAATTGCGGTAAGTCCGGCGAATATGACTGCGCGAAGTGGCGCAGGAACCGCCACGCAAAACATATTGGTTGCACATGAACTTGCCATTGTATTCACCAAGCGCGCCTGGCGCGGCGCGATAGCCTGGATAAGGAGAATAGGCGCTGCGCGTCCATTCCCAAACATCGCCAAACATTTGGTGAAGGCGCCCATCTTTTTCTGAAGTGGCCAGCGAACGCGGGTGAAACTTCTCATCATCGACAAAATTTCCTTCGATCGGACAATGGAGCGCAGCGCGCTCCCATTCGAACTCTGTCGGAAGACGCGCTCCTGCCCAGTTCGCATACGCGTCAGCTTCGAAATAACTCAGGTGCGTCACGGGTTCGGATTCGTCGACTGGACGAAATCCTGAAAGAGTAAAGTTCCACCAGGCGCCTTCGTGTTTTGTCCAATAAAGGGGTGCCTGCCAGCGTTGGTCATTCACGGTCATCCATCCCAGTGACAACCAAAATTCCGGTCGTGCATAACCATTATCTTCAATGAATGCCATGTACTCGCCATTTGTGACCGGCCGCGTAGCAAGTCTAAACGCGGGAACCAACGCTCGGTGCCGGGGCCCTTCGTTGTCGTAGGCGAATCCGCGGCCATCATACCCAATCTCGACGATTTCTTCATCGAACTCGATGAAGTGGTAGGGATGGCACTCCGTTGCCGTCCGTTCTTCGGCGCGCACGGAGTGACGCGCCTCACCGCGAAAGACAGGATAAAGTGGGTTCTGCGCGAACACGTGCTTGATATCCGTGACCAGCAATTCCTGGTGTTGTTGCTCATGGTGAATCCCGAGAACGACGATCGGTTCGATTTCATCGAGTAACCTTTCATCCGCACCGGAAAGTAGATTGTCGATATGCGAATCGATCGATGCGCGATAGCGCTGTGCTTCCCCCACCGTTGGGCGCGATATTAATCCGCGTAGATCGCGCCGGTGCATGTCGCCAGCGGCATTGTAGTACGAATTAAACAGATAAGCGTATTGCGGAATTTCGGAGCGATAACCGGGACTGAATTTCTTGAGGATAAACGTTTCAAAAAACCAGGTGGTATGGGCGAGATGCCATTTTGTCGGGCTCACGTCGGGCATCGACTGGACGACACAGTCTTCAGGCTCGAGACCCGCGCAGAGACTGTTGGTGAAGTCTCTGATTTGATGAAAACGGGTAAGAAGGCGCTCAACGCGGCCTGTCCCCGGATGAGAATCCCGTGTTTTGGCCGCGACCGTGTCGGTGGCGGCTTCAGCTGAAACCGGACTCAAAGGTTTTCTCCCTCTTGTTCGAGTTCTTCCCGACGCGCTTCGAGCATCTGATCATGAGTCGCTTCCTCGAGACCGTCGATCACGCAATGCTCGCCGACCGTTTCCTCTTCCTCGGTACCGGGGCGCGGCATCCGGTGGCCCTTGGAGCTGGCCACCACGCTCCACTCTTCCGTAAGCCCGGCATTATCCGGAGTCTCTTCCGGTGGCGTGTTATTTTCCGCACCCATCAATTCATGGCGAGCCTGTCTCCAGTCTGCTTCGGTAAACTCGTCGGGATTGCGTTCATCGATCATCGCAATTTCCCGTGCGCGTCTTTCGACCTGCTCGGGCGACGGCACGCCCAGGCCATTGCCGTGCACCGAGATTTTTCCCGCGGGAGGTTGTGAGTAATCATTCATAACCAATGATGCGAAAGGCCACGGCGCCTTGTTCGCACTACAGTCTGCCTTACAGATTAGGAGCTTGCAATACTAGTGCGAAAAAAAGACCCGGGGGCTGTATGGCGCAACTCACAGACGAGCCAGCACGGGAGCTGGGCGTCCGTATCATTTCGCCTGATCGACCGGGCATCAGCAGATCGAGTTTGCAGCCCGATCGGAAATTGGCCGATTGGCCGCGCGTGATAGAGGGAATACTCGATCATCTGGGGATTGGCGAATTTCGAGTACTCGCGATCTCCGGTGGGGCTCCTTATGCTTACGCGACAGCGGCGACAATGCCGGCACGAGTGCGCGCAATTGCAATTGTATGTGGCGCGATTCCCATGGCCGAGCTTCAAGATAGGAGAGGTTTGCTGCCGCTCTATCGTTGGATGCTGGCGCTTTACCGATCGCGCCCGCAACTTTTGCGCAGGCTCTTCAGCATGGCGCGGCCAATTCTGGCATTGCGTCCGCCCGTCCGCCTTCGGCCGTTATTTTTGAAAATGCTCATGTTGCGACCGTCCGATGCCGAAAGCCTGCGGGACGCGGCAGCGTTCGAGGCGATTTTTGAAAGCCAACGGCGCGCCTGGCGCGGCTCGGCTGAAGGAGTCATGGCGGACGCCCAGATTTATGCGCTGCCATGGGGCTTTTCGCTGGAAGATATACGTGTTCCGGTGCGGCTTTGGCATGGAACGCAAGACCGGGCCTTTTCGGTTCGCCTTGCACAAGAAATCGCCGAGCGATTGCCCAACTGCAAAGCGCGTTTCATTGATGACGCAGGCCACTATTCGCTGCCAATCCGTCACATGCGGGAGATTTTGAAGGACCTGATTTCCCTATAGCGGGAGGCATGTCGCCTCATTCTCAAAGATGCAGCCGACGTGGCTGCCGTTAGAGTATTCAATCATGGAAGAGGATTTCACAGGGGGTGCAATTCACGACCAGCCAACGCGGCGACAGTGGAAGATTGAACCGCCATTCGATGCGCGGATTCGACAGCTAGTCCGCGATTGGGACGCCAGCGAGTCCCCCGAACTGATCGAGGAAATGATCGTTACTGCGCTGAAGATTGCCCGCGATCACATGAGCGTCGCGGATCTCAAGTTGATTAATCGCTCCATAAAAGAAATGCGGAACGCTGCGAAGGTCTTCGCGCCATTTCAGCATTTGCGAAAAGTGGCCATTTTTGGATCGGCCCGAACCCCGGCCGATTCACCCGTGTACGACGTTGCAAAAGACTTTGCGCGAGAAATAGTATCACACAATTTCATGGTGGTAACGGGTGGCGGCGACGGGATCATGGGAGCAGCACAGCGCGGCGCGGGACGCGCGCATAGTTTCGGGCTTAACATTCGCCTTCCATCCGAGCAGCGAGCCAATGAAATCATCGAAGGCGATCCCAAACTGATTACCCTCAATTACTTCTTCACGCGAAAATTGAACTTCGTGAAGGAGTCACACGCGTTCGCACTATTTCCCGGCGGCTTTGGCACACTCGACGAAGCTTTTGAGGTGCTCACACTCATGCAGACTGGGAAAGCCCGTATTATTCCCGTGGTGATGCTAAATCGGCCACGTGGAAATTATTGGGAAGAATGGCTGAAGTTTATTACCGACCGTCTCCTTAAGCGCGGCTTGATCTCCCGGGAAGATTTTTCCTTTTTCAAGATCACACACACCGTTCGGGAGGCCGTGGCGGAAATTTTGCATTTCTACAAAATTTATCACTCGGCGCGCTGGGTTGGGGAACGATTCGTAATTCGGATGAACCATCGTTTGTCGAAAAAGGCAATTGTCGATTTGAACAAGCAATTCGCCGACATCCTGCGTAAAGGCGAAATCGTCCAGGGCGCCGCGTTGCCTCAGGAAAAAAATGAGCCTGAAATTTGGAACTTGCCGCGACTGATCCTTACACCTTTTCGCAATAGGTTCGGGCGCTTTCGTGAGTTGATCGACGCGATTAATTCCTCCAGTCAGGGGTAGCGCTCGCGTCTCGCGTATTGGCAAGCGCGTCCTCGCGATCGCGAGCTTTCTTGTAGCTTCGTTTGTGTGGGCGAGTAGCGAACGTTTAGTAAAGATTGTTTCGGCGCGCCGCCGAAGCCAGCACGCGAGACGCGTGCGCTACCCCATCCGTTGATCGAACGAGCGAAGCATCCGCTTGGAGCTTTGCTTTCATCATTTCATCGAATGAGAAATGCTTTTTCGCATAACTCAGACCATTCGCAGCGCAGTGCGCGGCCAGTTGTGGATCGCGAATAAACTCCAGGATCGCAGCTCCAAGCGCTTTAGCGTCGCCGGGTTCAACGAGCAGACCATTTTTCCGATGCTCAACAATTTCCGGAATATCGCCCACCTTTGTGGCGATGACGGGACGTCCGCTGGCAAAGGCTTCGCGCAACACAATCGGAGAGGCTTCAGTGCGCAACGAAGTGATCACAATCATGTCACACGCCGCATAAACATCGGGTGTGTCCCAGCGATACCCTGCCATGATGATCTTGTCGGCCAGGCCAGCTTGGTCGATGGCGTTCCTTACGTTGATCCCGCGCTTTAGAATGCCAGTGCCCTGACCGACGATAATGAAGCGCGCATCCGGTCGCTCCCTTAAGACCAGGGGAGCCGCTTCAACTAGAATGAGCTGCCCTTTATCCGGCCGGATCATTCCGACGTTTCCAATGAGGGGAGTGTCTGCGCCGACACCAAGCTCATTACGGAATTTCGTTCGATCGCGTGGCGGCTCGAACTTTTCCAAGTCGACGGCTGAACCGATGACTTCAATTTTCGCAGGATCAACGCCGTGTTCCTGAACGAGCTCGTGTTTAATCACTGCTGCATCCGCCACGATTTTCGAACAGCCATGCTTGAAAACAAATGCGCGCCCCTTGCTTCCGATTGGATCGGTAATGCAGCGCGCGCGGCTTAATGGAATTCCGGAAAAATAGAGCGGCAGACAAAGCCAGTGATCTTTCGAACTATAGGTTTTGAGTAAATCGATTCGGTTTCGCCGGCAAAATCTCCAGAGCCGCCAGGAACATGGTAAGTCAACGCGATGACCAAGCGGCATCGTTACCAGCCGCGTCCGCAGTTCAGAGGCTTTGGAGTGCACCTGGCTATCCGGATTGCAAACCAGCCAGGCCTGATGCCCGTGAGCGTTCAGCCAATTGATCTCGAGACACGTGCGATATTCCTGGCCGCCCCAGCTGCGGCTGCTCTCTACGTAGAGAATGTTCACGTGGATTCGGCAACGACTGCCGTCACCGCAGTTTAAGCAGCCGCGCTGCGTTTTTCGAGAATGTAATCGTGGATTGTATTGACAGTTTGAAGCGCTTTGCCAGCTACTTCAGAACTTGGCACACCGACACCAAATGTTTTTTCCATGCTCACCACCAGCTCAAGAGCATCGATAGAATCCAAGCCGAGACCGCTGGCTCCGAAAAGAGGAAGATCATCTCCGATCTGTTCTGGGGTAACTTGCAGCATCAAATTTTTTACGAGCATCTCTTTGATGCGAGTGCGCAAATCAGGTTCAACCATAAACGAGCCGCGATTTTGCCGTATGTCGCGCGTTTGGTCAAACGGGTACGCTTTAGATTGCGAGAGAATTCGTTTCAAAAGCAGCGCTTGACGCCGCTTTGGAACTCATAAGCGGCCACCGTATTGCTCGCAGTGCGACCCAGTGCAGTCAGGAAAGGACGCTTGCTTACGCTTGATCGGCTTTGCCGTCGCTGTTCACTGGCTGACTCTCACCTCGGGGCACAGTCGATTGCGCCGGCTTCACTTCAGATTTGGCTGTTTCGGTCTCGGACTTCCCAGCTTTATGCAGTTCGTCGTTAAATTCGTCCTTTGCTTTTTGAAACTCCTTCACCGCCTGGCCCATGCCGCGAGCCAGTTCCGGTAATTTCTTCGCTCCGAACAAGACCAAAACAATCAGCAGGATGACGATCAAGTCCGGCCCTGCCAAATTCATGAAACTGGCGATGAGGCTCATGCGTTAGCTTTCAACATCAGACTGTTTCCTGAAGTTTCAAGGCAAATTCCGTTAGGGGGCATCGGGGCCTCCGAAGTTGACACGCTCAAGCTACTGTGGAAAAAGGGTTTCCTACGGATGCGTCCTACTTGGAAAGGCAGTATCAGCTTCGGGCTGGTTTATATTCCCGTGGCGGTTTATCCAGCCACGCGCGAGGAGAAGATTAGTTTTCGGCAGCTTCGTTCGAGCGACCTCAGTCCGATCAGGTACAAAAAGGTTGCCGAGGCGGACTCAAAGGAAGTTTCAGCCGATCAAATCGTGAAAGGCTTCGAGTACGAGCGGGGCCGTTATGTTGTGTTGAAAGACGAGGACTTCGAGAAGGTGCGGATCGAGTCCACGCATTCCATCGATATTACCGACTTCGTGGACTTGGAGCAGGTCGATCCGAAGTTTTTCTACAAACCATATTTCCTCGAACCGCAAAAGGGTGGGGAAAAAGCTTATGCGGTTTTACATAAGGCGCTCAGCGGGACCGGCAAGATCGGCATTGCCAAGGTCGTAATTAGCAACCGTGAACATCTGGCTGCTGTGAAACCGGATGGGTTATTTTTGATTTTGGAGCTAATGCACTTTGCCAGCGAAATATTGAGCGCTGAAGTTTTGAAAAATGGTTCGGCTACGGCAGTGAGCGACAAGGAACTAAAAATGGCCCAGGCGCTCATCGAGAGCATGGCGGTTTCATGGGAGCCGGAAAAATATCGCGACGAATACCGGACGGCGTTAATGGAGATCATCGAGCAAAAAGCACAGAACAGAGAGATCGCGGCGAAAGCTCCTGCTCCTCCTGCCCCGACTAACGTTGTCGATCTGGTTAAGGTCTTACAGGACAGCCTGAACCGGTCCCAGTCACTCAAGCAAAAGCGGGGTTCTGCTTCATCCAGTGGCCGCCGGTCGACCAGCGCCCTGGTTAAGCAACGGCGACGGACCAGCGCCCTGGGGTAGGGCGACTAGGAAACTGACGTCCGGTTGCAAATTACGGGTCTGGCATTATAGTCAGCCTCTTTTATGGCCAAGACTTCCTGGATCAATCGCAATGAACGCAAACGCGCGACGGTGAAGAAGTATGCCGCGTTACGCGCTGAGTTGAAGGCGAAAAAGGATTACGCCGGCCTTACCCAATTGCCGCGTGACGCCAGTCCGACGCGCGTGGTGAACCGATGCGAGGTTACTGGGCGCCGGCGCGCTTTTATTCGCCGCTTCAAGATGTCGCGTTTGACTTTCCGTGAGCTGGCTTCGCAAGGCCTGATTCCTGGCGTAACCAAGTCGAGTTGGTAAATTTTCTTGTGTAGGTACGTCGCTGTGCAGCGTGTGACCTCGCCGGTCACAAACCGGCTGCTACACGAATTACTGAATGAACTTCCCCTCATTACTACTCCTGGCCCCCATTGCTGACGTAGTCGCCCAGCATTGGGATTCGTTGATGCTACTGATCGCCAAGCTGGCGACGATTGCCGTATTGGTAGCGGTCAACGGTTTCTTTGTCGTTGCCGAATTTGCCCTGGTGAAAATCCGCGACAGCCAGCTCAAGACGCTGGCTGCCGAAGGCGTTAGGCGAGCGGTCCTCGTAAAACAGATTAGGGACAATCTGAACGCCTATCTTTCCGCGTGCCAGGTTGGGATTACTGCAGCGAGCCTCGGGCTTGGTTGGCTGGGGGAACCTTTCCTCGCGCGAATGATTCAACCTTTCTTCGCTATTGCGGGAATCGAATCGCAGGCGGTAATCAAATCAATCTCGTTTGCGCTGGCATTTTCTGCCATCACGTTTTTGCACATCGTGCTTGGGGAACAGGCCCCAAAAATTCTCGCCATCCGCAAATCCATGGCTGCTGCGCTGTTTGTGAGCGCGCCGCTACGATTGTTTTACGGGATCTTTAAACCAGCCATCTGGTTCCTAAACGCCGCGAGCAACTGGGTCCTTCGTCGCGTTGTTCGTGTTGAACCCATCTCCGCAGGTGAACTGGCCCATAGCGAGGAAGAACTGCGCTTGATCGTTAGTGAAAGCGTAAAATCCGCCGAGGTCACACCTCTCGGCCGGGAGCTTGTCTTTAATGTGCTGGACCTGCGTGACCGCGTGGTGCGCGATATCATGACGCCACGCGGGGAAATCGTTTACTTCAATCTGGAAGACGGTTTCGAAGCCAATGTGAAAAAAGCAATCGAATCCAGGCACACGAGGTTTCCGCTGTGTCGGGAGAACCTCGATAACACCATCGGTTTGATCCATATCAAGGAATTGCTCATGCAGATGCGCGCCGAGCATCCCGATCTCCTGAAGATCAAACGAGATTTGATTCCCATTCCGGAGATGATGCCACTGGAGAAATTGCTCAAGTTATTCCTAAGCAAGCACGCACATCTGGCCCTGGTGGTGGATGAATTTGGCGGCACAGTCGGCATGGTGACCATGGAGAACGTCCTCGAGGAGTTGGTCGGTGATATCCAGGACGAATTCGATTTTGAAAAGGAAGAGTTTCGTAAGATCAGCGCAAACGAATTCACCGTGGACGGCGCGCTGGGCCTTTACGAATTGAACGAGCTCGCGAAACTGGAATTGGAGAGCGCAGACGTGAGTACCGTCGGTGGTTACGTCACGCATCTGCTTGGTCACCTGCCGAAGCAGGGCGAACAGGTCAAGATCGATAACTATCTCGTCACAGTTTCTCAAAGCGATGGTCGCCGTGTAAATCAACTTCATTTTAAGAAATTGAGC
>QHRI01000057.1 GCA_003221375.1 Verrucomicrobiota bacterium | reverse complement strand
GCCTATCTGAAGTACATCGGTAATGAGCCGCCGCCATCGCAATGAACAGTACGATTTCAGAGTCCGGATCGGCGAGAAGCGCGACTGAATCAATCGTCGAGCGGCCGGGTGAGTTCGCACGCGACAATTATCTGAGTGTCCACCACGGAGTACGTTCGTGGTTACTGACAAAAGACCACAAACGAATCGGTCTTCTTTACCTCTTCACAATCCTCGTTTTTTTCCTGATCGCGAGTATTGCCGCGGCTTTGATGCGGATCGAACTCGTTACGCCTCAACCGAAGCTGGTGACATCGGAAACTTACAACAAGCTCTTCACCATCCACGGCGTGTTAATGGTCTGGTTCTTTCTCATTCCTTCCATTCCGACAGTGCTAGGCAATTTCGTTCTGCCAATGATGATCGGCGCACGCGATGTTGCGTTCCCGAAGCTCAACCTGATGAGCTGGTACATTTTTGTCGCCGGTGGTGCGCTTGCGCTTTGGTCGCTGGTCCATGGGGGCGTGGACACTGGCTGGACCTTCTACACGCCTTACAGCACCACCTACGCAAACACGCATGTGATCTCGATGGCAGCCGGCGTTTTTGTGGCCGGGTTCTCCACCATCATAACCGGCATGAATTTCATGGTGACGACTCACAAGATGCGCGCCCCGGGGCTGACATGGTTTCGATTGCCGCTCTTCGTCTGGTCGCTTTACGCGACCAGCTTGATCATGGTACTTGCTACCCCGGTTCTCGCGATCACGCTCGCGCTGATGTCCGTGGAACGCTTTTGGGGCGTCGGGATCTTTGATCCAAAACTGGGCGGCGATCCCGTTTTATTCCAACATCTCTTCTGGTTCTATTCGCACCCGGCTGTCTACATCATGATTTTGCCAGGAATGGGTGTAATCAGCGAATTGATTACCTGCTTCTCGCGCAAACCGATTTACGGCTACGCCTGGGTCGGATCAGCCAGCATGGCGATCGCTGTTCTCGGATTTCTTGTTTGGGGTCACCACATGTTTGTTTCGAGTCAGTCGGTTTATGCCGGCATGGTTTTCTCCATCCTTAGCTTTCTCGTCGCCGTTCCATCTGGCATAAAAGTTTTCAATTGGACGGCGACGCTGCGCAAAGGGTCGATTCATTTTGCAACACCGATGCTCTACGCGTTGGGTTTCATTGGTCTTTTTACCATCGGCGGTTTGACCGGGCTGTTTCTGGCTGCGCTCGCGGTTGATGTTCATGTACACGACACGTATTTCGTCATCGCTCATTTTCATTACATCATGGTAGGCGGAATGGTGATGGCGTTCATGGGTGGTCTTCACTATTGGTGGCCAAAAATTTCCGGACGGCTCTATCCAGAGTTTGCAGGCAAACTCGCGGCCATGATCACATTCATCGGCTTCAATCTGACCTTCTTTCCGCAGTTTATTCTCGGTTATCTCGGTCAGCCGCGGCGATACCACGTTTATCCGCCGGAGTTCCAAGTTTATCACGTGCTCTCAACCGCCGGCGCTTCCATCCTGGGCGTCGGATATTTGATGCCGCTGATTTATTTCATCTGGGCGTGGAAGCATGGTCGCGTGGCAGGACCAAACCCTTGGCGTGCGACTGGTTTGGAGTGGCAAACGCCTTCACCACCGCCTGAACACAACTTCGAACGAACCCCGATCGTGACAGGACCGCCTTACTCGTACTCAGCCGAAAAAGATGTCGACCTTGACCTCGCCAGCATCTGAAACGCGCCCTGGTAACTAACGCCATGGAAGTAGCCACTCTCCGATCGCAACCTGTCGTCGGCCAGCAATTCGACAACATCGAGCAACAGCGGGAAGCGGCTAAGCTCGGCATGTGGATTTTCCTCGCGACCGAGGTGCTGTTTTTCGGCGGGCTTTTTCTCGGATACACGATCTATCGCTTCACATATGGCCAGGTGTTCGTGGAGACGAGTCGCAAGCTCGACGTCGTTCTTGGCGGAACGAACACGGCGGTATTATTGATCAGCAGCCTGTTGATGGCACTGGCTGTACGCGCGGCAAAACTCGACCAAAGGCGGATACTAACCTGGTTACTGATCGGCACGGCCTTGTTGGGGTGCGTGTTCGTGTCGATTAAGGGTGTCGAATACCACAAGGACTATGTGGATCATCTAATTCCCGGAAGACACTTCGAATGGCACGGCGCCGATCCGCACAACGCCGAACTATTTTTCTGGATTTATTTTGCAATGACCGGGCTGCACGCGATTCATGTGACTGTCGGTATCGGGATCATGCTGGTGCTGGCATTGCTCGCTTGGCTCGGAAAATTTTCTCACGGAAATCATAATACAGTCGAGATCGCTGGTCTGTATTGGCATTTCGTCGACATCGTCTGGGTTTTTCTATTTCCTCTCTTGTATCTAGTGGGACACCGCTGATGGAACCAGTCGCCCGGCCGAAAGTTTACGTGTGGACGTGCATCGCCTTGCTGGCGCTGCTGGCCCTGACCTGGGCCGTCGCTTACGTCGATCTTGGTCCGTTTAATCTTATCGTTGCGCTCGCGGTAGCCATTGCCAAGGCGATCGTGATTGCACTTTTCTTCATGCACATCAAGGGAAGCAGCCGCCTTTTGCATCTTGCAGCGGTAGCCGGCGTAATTTGGCTACTATTTCTGATTTCCCTGACACTCGGGGATTACTCCACCCGTGGCTGGGTGCCGTTGAATCATTAGCTGCCGGGGTCAACGGTTTTCGAGGTCAGGCGCAAAACAATTTGGCATCACTGCGAAATCTGCGCGGGATCACCTGCTCCAAAATTTCTGGTGATTTCGTTTCCTGCTTGCCGCGGAACGATTTTTACTGAACACTCGGCACCCGTGAAAAGTTGCAGGGTTTTGCTCGCAGGCTGTTTGGGGTTCGCCGTGGCCAGCGTGCATGCAAATACCATCACCGTAACAAATACCAACGATAACGGCCGTGGCTCCCTGCGTCAGGCGATAGCGGATGCCAGGGACGGCGACACCATCGACGCCGCGCGCGTTTCTGGCTTCATCGAACTCAGCAGCGGCGAGCTGCTGGTGAACAAGAACGTGACAATTAATGGGCCCGGCGCTGAGAAGTTGTCCATTGAGAACACTCGGTCGAGCCGTGTCTTGGAGATCGCTTCAGGTGAACTCGTTACGATTTCGGGACTCGCGATCAACGGTGGACACGGGGTCATAGGTGGCGGCGTTTACAATTCCGGCGTGTTGAAGATCATAGGCTGCAGTATCAGTGACAACGAGGCTGGCGAGCCCCGAGAAGGCGGCCTCGGTGGTGGCATCTACAATGCCGGCGGTGCAGAAATCGGCATCACTGATAGCATCATCAGCGGCAATTGGGCTGATGAAGGCGGCGGTATTTATAACGCCGGCTCAATGCAAATCGCGCGAACCACTATCAGCGACAACTTCGTCGGAAGCGCTTTCTCACAACAAACCAGTCTCGGCGGCGGCATCTGCAATAGCGGTACGCTGGACTTCGCCAACGGTGCGGTCACAGGCAATACGGCTAGCGGTAGCCTTCAAAGCGGCGGCATAGGCGGCGGTATCTTTAACGGCGGAACGCTTGCCATCGCCAGCAGCACAATCAGCGGCAACCTGGCTGGCAGCACCGGCGTGTTCCCTGGTAATGGCGGCGGCATCACTAACAGCAGTGGAAATATTGTGATTCACAACAGCACCATCAATGGCAATACCGCTGACGGCCCAAGTAGCTCTGGTTTCGGCGGCAATGTCTTCACGACCGCAGGCACCATGCATATAGGAAGCACAATCCTGAACGCCGGCTCCGGCGGCAACATTTTTAGCATTGGTAACCAGGGTAAAATCGTCTCGGATGGCTACAACCTCAGCAGCGACAACGGTGCCGGTTACCTCAGCGCCGCAGGTGATCAGATAAATACCGATCCCAAGGTTGGCCCGCTGCAGGACAATGGCGGCCCGACTTTTACTCATGCGCTCCTGGCGGACAGCGCGGCCATCGACGCGGGCAATCCGAACTACGATTTTCAGCGGACACTGACTTACGATCAACGCGGATTTGGTTTTGATCGAGTGAAGAACGAGCGAAGTGACATTGGCGCATTCGAGGTGCAAGCAGCGGCCATAACACCAACACGGCCGACGCCGCCGCCAACGCCGCCCCCATCACCAACACCACCGCCATCGCCAACCCCGCCCCCATCGCCAACTCCGTCGCCAACACCGGCTGAAGATCCCCGACAGATCGCGATTGCGAACATTCGGCGGGATATGCGTTTCACACGGGGAGCGCTCCGTGAACTGAATGACAACGACGCGGTTCCACCGTCAGTTTTCGCGTGGCTGAAAATTCGACTCCGCGTGCTGAAGGCACGTCTGGCGTATCCGCTGGACGAAGCGCTCGCGCGAATTGATCAGCGACTGCTTAACGACGGGCCGATGAACGAGGCCTCGAGGCGAGATCTGCTGACACGCCTGAACGCTCGGCTGGACGCGCTGCGCAGCGGCGGCTGAAAGCACCGCCAGTTGCGATTTAGCTGGCGGCATGGTCGGAATCGCGAGTCTTGGCAACGGGTCGGACGCGTCTTTTGGCGTGGCTTTCAGATCTGATCACACGGCGAGTCACCTTCGCGGTCATGTTTATCCTGCAGGTTTTTCTCTTTTGGTTCCTTCCAAGCATTGCGCTGCCGACGTTGATGACCACCGTCACTTTTATCATTCTGATGTGTTACGGCGGAGGCTTCGGCACGATGCCCGCATTCACGGCGGATTATTTCGGACCGAAGAACGTTGGGCCAATCTATGGGTTGATGCTGACTGCGTGGAGTTTTGCCAGCGTTTTCGGGCCGCTTTACATCGCGCGCATGCGCGAGACCACGGGAAATTATGCTGGCGCACTCCACGTGATCGCCATCGTGATGTTCGTTTCGATTCTGCTGCCAATCATTGTCAAACCGCCACGGCGTGAACGATCGATGTGACACTCTCTACGCGTTTATTTTTGCTGGTTCAGCTAACTAGATCGTGACATTTTTAAGCAACTGAAACTCGCTCTAACCGCGAAGAAATGGATGGAGACTATGTTTGCGCTGCTTTCGAAATGGCCACTCGTTAGGCAAATTCGCGAGCGCAAGGATGGTACCGGCGTCGAGTCGATGTCAGACAAGACGCGTGCGATGCGCGCCAGGATCGACGGCGCAAAGGTCGCACGCTCGATCTGCCCATATTGCGGTGTCGGTTGCGGCCAGCTCGTTTATCACAAAGACGGCAAATTGATTTCGATCGAAGGCGATCCGGAAAGTCCGATCAGCCAGGGGAATCTTTGTCCAAAGGGTGCAGCGTCGTATCAATTGCTCACACATTCGCAGCTTGAAACGAAAATAAAATATCGCGCGCCGCGCGCGAAACAGTGGACAGAAATTTCGATGGATCGTGCGATGGACATGGTGGCAGACCGTGTCTGGGAATCGCGTAAGCGCACTTTCATCAGACAGGAGAACGGCGCAACAATTAATCATACGACTGCGATCTGCCATCTCGGCGGCGCCACGCTCGATAACGAGGAAAATTATCTCATCAAAAAACTCTTCACGGCTGGCCTGGGCATGGTTTGTGTGTCCAACCAGGCCCGGATATGACATAGTAGCACGGTGCCCGGTCTGGGCACCTCTTTTGGCCGGGGCGGAGCTACGACGGCGCAACAAGACCTGGCCAACGCGGACTGCATTCTAATTGAAGGCTCGTCGATGGCTGAAGCGCACCCGGTCGGTTTCCGCTGGGTGATGAAGGCCAAAGAGCGCGGCGCGACCATAATCCATGTCGATCCAAGGTTCTCGCGCACGAGCGCGCTGGCCAATATCTGGGTGCCAATCCGCGCAGGCAGCGACATCACGTTTCTTGGCGGCATTATCCATCACGTCATCGAAAACGAACTCTTCTTCCGGGATTACGTCGTTCATTACACGAATGCGCCCTGCATTTTGCGCGATGAATATGGCGATCCTGAAGATAACGCAGACGGTTATTTCTCTGGCTGGAACGAGAACCGGCGGGCGTATGAGATGGAAAGCTGGAAATACAAGGGCGAAGGACTGAGCTATCCCGAACGGGACCTCACTCTGCAAAATCCCCAATGTGTTTTCCAAAAGCTCAAGGGACATTTCGCCCGCTATACACCGGAGATGGTCGAAAAAGTTTGCGGCATTCCCCCGGCGCTTTTTCACAAGGTCGCTGACGAACTCGTTAGGGCATCCGGTCCGGACAAAACAGCGGCGATTTGTTATGCCGTTGGCTGGACGCAGCATTCCAAAGGCGTTCAGATCATCCGTACTGCCTCGATCTTGCAGCTTTTACTCGGAAATATTGGCCGGCCCGGTGGCGGCATTCTCGCTCTTCGTGGCCACGCTTCGATCCAGGGCTCGACCGATATCCCCACGCTCTATGACATTTTACCCGGTTATCTGGCGATGCCGCGCGCCGGAGATGAAGAGACCCTGCAAAAATATCTCGATGGGCATACGACGAAGACCGGGCTCTGGTCGAACACGCCAGCGTATTTCATCAGCTTGTTAAAGGCTTACTACGGCAGACACGCCACTGCAGAGAACGATTTCGGTTATAACTGGCTGCCGAAACTTACCGCCGACCATTCCTTCTTCGAATACCTTTACGAAATGGCCGACGGCAAAATGGAAGGAATGTTCCTGATCGGACAGAACTCGGCTGTCGGCGCGCCGAATACACGCATGCAACGACGGTCGATGGCAAAACTGAAATGGTTCGTTATCCGCGACATGGTCGAAACCGAGCCAGTCAGATTTTGGCGGGACTCAGCCGAAATCGAGCGCGGCGAATTGAAAACGGAAGAGATCGAGACCGAAGTCTTTTTCTTTCCTGCCGCCGGACATGCGGAGAAAGAAGGCGCATTCACAAACACGCAGCGTCTTTTGCAATGGCGCGAGAAAGCAGTCGAGCCTCCGGGCGATTCTCGA
>QHRI01000423.1:3303-3717 GCA_003221375.1 Verrucomicrobiota bacterium | reverse complement strand
GCTCGCGCGCACCGGAGCCATTTCGGGAAACGGATCGGGCGATCTGTTTATCGCGTTTTCAACCGCGAATGCCGGCGCAGCCAATCCGGAACCGCTGACACACTCAGTCCAGACAATTCCTAATGATCGTCTTGATCCGATTTTCGCCGCTGTAGTGCAAGCGACCGACGAGGCGGTTGTGAATGCGCTCGTTGATAACCAATCGATGACTGGGCGCGACAATCATCATGTCGAAGCGCTTCCGCACGATCGGCTGCGCGAAATTTTGAAGCGCTTGCGATGACCAGGTTGCCGTGTTGGCCGTTAGCCGCTGTAGCCACGGCCCTATGGGCCGTCTCACGCAACGGGGAAAGCAGTGTCGAACTTGAACCGGCCGCAGGCCGGTGGCTACAGCATCCGCAGCCCGCGCTAAAT
>QHRI01000423.1:1204-3260 GCA_003221375.1 Verrucomicrobiota bacterium | reverse complement strand
TCGAAGTCCTCCTTGTCGATCTTTTTCTTCTTCAAGAGAATAAGACGCTCTTCAAGTTCCTGGGCGTTTTGACGGATTAGCTCGCTGGTGTCGCCTTTCGCTTGCGCGAGTAAGTCCTGAAATTCCTTCATCGAGGCCGCAACCGATTCATCGGTGACCTGGTCGAGTGCTGAGTCGAGCTCGGATTTCTTCCGGGAAGATTTCTTGCGCTTGGGTCTACCGGCCGAGGGCATGGTCGTAAATCTTGTTAACGTCTTTCTTCATTTCGCTTGCCAGCGCAGGAGTCACCTTGCCGCGGCTGGCTTTGCTTCGCAGATGGGCTGCATCGGCGTCGAATTGCCCTTTGAGATCGACGAGCACTGGGCGGCGCGCCGTGAATTTATCATTGGCGATAGCCTGCTGAAACTT
Source organism: Verrucomicrobiota bacterium (assembly GCA_003221375.1). GTDB lineage: Bacteria > Verrucomicrobiota > Verrucomicrobiia > Chthoniobacterales > UBA10450 > Udaeobacter. The sequence goes on along the minus strand of QHRI01000423.1, from coordinate 2,852 downwards.
GGCGTTCCCTTCGTTGACTTTGGCATCGAACGCAGTCGAATTGAAGTGTTTGCCAGGCACGGCGAACTCGTCGATAAACGCGAGTTCGAAGCTTCGCAGGCTTTCGATTTGCGCGTCGCTTCCCGTCTTACTGAAGGTCGCAGTACCGCAGCTTGTAATAGCAATCGCTACAGCGCAAACGAACACGTTTCGAAAAACGAGATTCTTAGCAATATTCGAGTTCATAGGGCGGTGTCGTTAGGCGTCGATCTTGCGCTGGCTCGCTTTCGCTTGTCAAGACTTGAAGAGCCTGGGTTCGCGCCCTCTAACTCGACCTCCAAGTCTGCCCGTCTAAGTTAAACACGATGTTACTTCGTTGCTTGCTGCAGCGATGTCGGGTCATCCAGTAAGATCCATTCAATGACAGAGACTGGCAGGCTGCCGTTCTTGATCAGATCGTCATGGAATTGACCGAGCCGGAAATTGTCGCCTTGTCGATCCTTGTAACGGCCGAGCAGATTCATGATCTGCCATTTGCCGATGATGTAGCTGATCTTTTGTGTTGGACTTGAAGCCGCCCCCGCTGCTTCGCCCTCGGCCGCTTCGCGGTCCAGGCCGCCGGCATCCATGAAATATTTAACGGCTTGCTCGAAACTCCATCGGCCAGTGTGCAGATTCACGTCGACGCCAATGCGAGCCGCGCGATAGCGGGAAAGGCGCAGAATTTGTCCCTGAGCCGGCGAGTTGTTCGGGTAGAGACCGGTGCGCATTAACATCTCTTCGCCGTAAAGCGCCCAGCCTTCAATGAACACGGTGTCGTCATGCTGACGGCGAATCTCGTCGCTTAAATGATTCGCGATCGAGAGCTGCATAAAGTGTCCGGGAATCCCTTCGTGCCCAAGAATCGGTCGTGGGTCTTCAATTGCCGCGCGAATATAAAAATTCTTTGATTCCGGATTGTAGCTGGGAATGAAAAAGAATCCGGTTGGATCCTTGTCGTAAACACCCGGAGGATTCATGAAACCGCCTGGGCTGGTTGGCTTGAAAGCCTCAGGCAACTGCCGAATTTGAAACGGCCCAAGGTAATCCGGCAGAGTCACAAGATTGTGCTCCTTCAAAAAGCTGATCATTTCCGCTTCGCGGCTTTCGTACGTTTTCAGGAACGATTCCTGGTCGGGCGGAATGTGAGCCGCCCGTTTCGGATCGGGATCGGCTAATTTCGGATCTGGCAAAAGGGCCTCGAGGGCGCGATAACGTGCGAGCTCGGCCCGCCCAATCGTCTCTACCTGCGTGGCGTCGAGCGGCAGAAGCAAAACGTGCTTGAGATAATAATTATAGTTTGCTTCTCCCATCGGCGAGAAATCGACCATCTTCGGCAGGCGTTTCTCCAGCTCGTCGGCATAACCATGCACAGCAGTGAGAGCTGCGTCGCGCGCTTTGATCAGGTCATCGTGCTCGTTAGGCGAGAGCCCCACATCCAGGGCCATCAAACTCTTATTCAAAAGCGGATCGATTGAACGCGCCGATTGGATCGCCAGTTGCGCGTAAAGCTTTACTGGGTTGTGCAAATTACTTAGACCTTGCTTCAACAATGCCGGCATTTGTTTAAGTCGGGCCGTGGCAGCAAGGGCGCGGTTTCTGGGCGTATCGTACTCTTTTTTCAGCAGGG
>QHRI01000423.1:0-1199 GCA_003221375.1 Verrucomicrobiota bacterium | reverse complement strand
AATTGCGCGCGGAACAGGATCCAGTCGACGCGATCGTTCTTCGGCCAGTTATCGGTCTTCATCGCGCGGATTTTCTCGAGGAGCGAACGCACATGTTGCGTGCGTTCCGAGATCTTCGCGGGCGAGTAATCCGTCAGCCGGTCGTCCCACGTATGCAGTCCGGCCTCGCTGCTCCTGACCGGATGATTCTTATTCCGCCATGCGTAATAGTCGTCGGCGATCTTGCGCAGCTCAGTTGCGGTTGCGCTCTGGTTCTTGAATGCGTCGTTGCTTATCTCGGGCGTCGACTTTGTGATTAGTGCCTTGTTTGAAACATCCGGGTTACGCTGAGCAGGCGTTTGGGCGCGCCCAACACCGACCGCTGCGATGAGCAATGTAAAACCGACCGCTGACCAACGAGCTTTACGCATGAGGCGAACTCTAATACCTGCTGCTGAATCGCAAAACGCAAAGCAATAGTTCGCTGGTTTCGAAATTGTCGTTTTTCATAACAAAGCTGCCGCCACTTGTAGCCGTGATCGGTGACCGCGTATTTGTTCAGCTTTGTCTCCGCCTCTCTCTTCCCAAGGGGAGAGGCGATCAATCCTAGACGCAGTCCTGATCTCGGGCCGCTAAAACGTCTATCAAGGATTCCTGTCCTTCATTCGCTCTGTTCCAGCTCTTCGAGTAATTGTTTCTGTAAATGGCGACGCGCTGCCTTCTTAATCGCACGCCGCTCAGCAGCCACTGCCTCTTTCTCCGCCTGGCGTTCTCTTCGTGTCCGCCTTTCGATCGACTGCGCCAGATGCGAAATTTTCGGACGGCGCGCGCCAACTCTTTTCTCCTTTGGCTTTGCGTAGGGATTCACAGAGAAAGATCAGCGCTTCTTATTCGCGATAAATATAATGGGAATAGCCGCAAGTTGAAGAATGACCGAGACCAGTATCACAGCCAGGATCGATTTGTCGTATAGCAGACCCATCGCTACGCTCCCTAAAAACCATGCAATCCCGTATCCGGTATCAAACAAGCCAAAAGCCGTGCTTCGTTTCTGTGGCGGAATAACACCAGTCAGCATGGCTTGAAAGAGCGAACCCTGCGCGCTCATTCCGATTCCCCAGAAAATCATTCCAACCAATGCGAATATCGATGTGCCTAGAAAAATAAACGGCGCAGCAGCGGCAGAAATCAGAAAGGCGAACAACGACACATTCGGGCCA
>QHRI01000056.1 GCA_003221375.1 Verrucomicrobiota bacterium | reverse complement strand
GTCATCGCGCTTTTTCGCCAACATGCAAAGATTCCGTCCGAGGGCGCGGCGCTGCCCTGGTTTGTTCCCGGCGTTAGTTGGTCCGACCAATGGTCATTCTGGAAACACGGTTACCCTGGAATCATGGTCACCGACACCGCGCCGTTTCGATATCCGTATTATCATTCAGCGAACGACACGCCCGACAAACTCGACTACGATCGCTTCACACTTGTCGTCAGTGGCATGGAAAAGGTGATCGAAGGTCTGGATAAACTGTAGCCGGGGTCGTCTAGATAGCGTCGGTCATGCGATTTGTTTTTCATTAACACCGGCCTTCAGGCCGGTGGAACCACCTCCAGCCCGAACAAGCCGTTTAAACGGCTTTGCTCCACGTTCCCGCACGCGCACCGGTCTGAAGGCCGGTGTTAATCAAAAGATCAGTCCCTTGGGCGGGCTCAGGAAGAAAAACAAATCACAGAGCCGCTGCCGCCAAGCGCTCCAGCGCATAACCAACTAGCCCGCTTGCCGGCAAAGTAAAAAGCCAGGCCCAAATGATTCGCTCGACGACGGTCCATTTCACTCCGCTGAAACGTTTCACCGCGCCTACGCCCATGATCGATGTTGTGATTACATGCGTGGTTGAGAGCGGAATTCCGTAATAGCTCGCGCCTTGTATAATCAATGCAGCGGTGGTTTCCGCAGCGAAGCCGTTCACGGGTTGCAATTTCACCATCCGATGGCCGAGCGTGCGAATGATGCGCCAACCGCCGGCAGCTGTGCCAACGGCCATCGTTAGAGCACACACAGTGACGACCCAGACGGGCAGGATAAACGTCGGAGTCCTGAGGAAAGCCAGGAAACTGGGCAAATGATCGAAACTGCCGGCTTTGGTGCCGGTGAAAAGCGCAAGCGCAATGATACCCATTGTCTTTTGTGCATCGTTTGAGCCGTGGCTATGCGCCATCCACGCTGCGCTAAAGATTTGCAGTTTGCCAAACAGCGTGTTGACAAAGTGCGGCGTGAATCGATGGAGCGCTGCGAAAAGCAAGAACATCAGTAGCCCGCCGAAAATAAATCCGGCGAGCGGCGACGTGATCATGGGCACAACGACCTTCGGCCATATCCCAGCGTTCCACTTGATGACTGACCAATCGCCGCGCGCCGTCGCCAGTGCGGCTCCGCAAAGTCCGCCGATGAGCGCGTGGCTCGAACTCGAAGGCAAACCGAACCACCACGTGGTCATATTCCAGGCGAACGCTGCAATGACGGCGGCAAGCACGGTAGCCATCGTGACCACATTGGTGTCCACAAGACCTTTGCCGATAGTCGCTGCCACAGCGCCGCCAAGGAGCGCGCCAGTGAGATTAAAAAACGCCGCCATTGCAATGGCCTGGCGCGGCGTGAGTACTTTGGTTGAGACAACCGTCGCGATCGCGTTCGCGGCGTCGTGAAAGCCGTTGCTGTATTCGAAGATGATCGCTGCGACTACGACGGTGAGAAACGTAAACATCGTCGCAGTGGGCAGCGAGCTACGAATACTTCAGCGCCACTTCAAGGACGATGTTTCCTGCGTCCCGGCAACGGTCGATAACCTTTTCGATCAATGCGAACAGATCGCGCAGAAAAATCACCTGCTTCGCTTCGTAATCGCCCTGGTAAAGATCGCGCAAGAGGTCGAGTTCGAGTTTGTCGGCCTCGCCCTCAATCGACTGAAGTTTTGCATTCATATCGCGCGCGGTCGCCGCGTCCGTCCCCTTGCGCAATTGTTTTACCATGGCCATCACTGTTTCGGCTGCTTGATCGAGTAGCTCGACCTGCCTGCGGAAATCGCGGCCGTGCAAATCTTCCGGACAGATCAACACCCGTTCACCGATTTTCTCCACTGTCTTCGGTATCTTATACAATGCGCCCGCCAGCGCCTGGATGTCTTCGCGCTCAAAAGGTGTGATGAAGACTTTGCAAAGTTGTTCGGTCAGCTCCTGAGTGATTTCCTTGTCCTTGCGGCGGGTCAGGATGAATTGTTCCAGGCTCTGTGGTGACTCGTGTTGCTCGAGGCGTTCCAGCAGCGCAATCAAATGATGGACGCTCGCGTCGGCTTCTTCTGCGCTCTTCTCCAGCAAATCGTAGAACTTTTCGTCGTGCCCGAAGATTTTCTGGATTGAGAGCATAGCTCACTTCTTTGTAGCCGAGGACGTTGACCTCGGCAATCCCAGAGCTGGCGCGGGTCACCAACCACGGTCGGCGACCGCGGCTACAGCAGCGTGCCGCGAAGAATGAAGAGCGCCACGTTGAAATAAATTACCAATCCAGTCACGTCGACTAACGTTGCGACGAACGGCGCGGATGACGCCGCTGGATCGAGGCCGCATCGGCGTAGCAAGAACGGAAGCATTGCACCGCTTATAGTTCCCCACAGCACTACTCCCACCAACGCGGCGCCAACGGTAAGGGCGACCAGCCAATGATACTGACCGTAGTCGAAGATATGCAAATACTGCCACAGCGAGATCCGGAAAAAACCGATGGTTCCAAGAATCAAGCCCAGTGAAGCTCCCGACAGCAATTCCTTGCGGACGACGCGAAACCAATCGCGTAGACGTAATTCGCCGAGAGCCATCGCGCGAATAACCAGCGTTGTCGCCTGCGATCCGGAATTGCCGCCACTGGAAATGATCAAGGGCAAAAACATTGCAAGGATCGCCGCTCTTTCGATCTCGCTATTGTATCCTTGCATCGCCGTGGCGGTCAGCATTTCGCCGAGAAAAAGGATGATCAGCCAGGTGGCACGTTTCTTTACCATTCGCAAAAGCGGAATAGTTGTGTACGGCTCGTCCAACGCTTCCATGCCACCTAGTTTCTGGATGTCTTCCGTCGCCTCTTCCTCAGCCACATCGAGCATGTCATCGCTTGTTACGATGCCGACCAACACGCCGTTTGAATCGACTACCGGCAACGCAGCGCGGTCGTACTTGCGGAAAACATTCAGCGCGTCCTGCCGCGAATCGGTCACATTCAACGCCGCGAAGGTCTGATCGCGAATCTCGCTCACCTTTGTCGTGAGGGGCCTTAGCAGGAACTCGCGCATCCGCACGTCGTCGATCAATTTGCCGCGCTCATCGACGACGTACACGAAGTTTAGCGTCTCGCTGTCACGGCCGAACTGGCGCACGTAATCGAGCACATGTTGCACCGTCCAATCCTCTTTCACCTGGATAAAGTCCGGCGTCATCAAACGGCCAACACTGTCTTCCGGATAACCTAGAAGTGCCGTGGCCACGTGGCGTTCTTCCGGCGTGAGCAGACGGATCAGCTGCCGCGCCGCGGCGCTCGGCAATTCTTCCAGGAGCGCCGTGCGATCGTCCGGCGACATCTCATTCAGAATGGCGACGACCTGCTCGTGGGCCATCGCCCGTAACAATTTCTGCTGTTCTTCGACTCCGATATATTCGAAGACGTCCGCGGCGAGCGCCGCTGGCAGGACGCGAAAGATGATCACCTGTTCGTCCTCGGGAAGATCGAGAATGACTTCCGCAACGTCCGCCGGTGGCCACTCTCGAAACAACTCGCGCAACGCCCCGAAATTACGGGCATCTATCATGCTCTTGATTTCTGGTGCGAGAAGGTTACCGACCACGTCGCGTTTCTAACACTCGCGCGTTGGTAGTGCAATGAGCGAGAGTTGTAGCCACGGCGCTGCGTCGCCGTGTTCTTCCGCTAGCGCCCCGACACAGCGGGGCGGCTACACCTCTTCCGCTTGGAATTTGCCAGAAAATGGCCAATATGAACCTGATGTCTGCAGTCGCTACAGGTCCAATGATCCGTCGCGAGATCGGCGACGATCACGTTTGCCTGCTCGTCTTTGATCGCCCCGAATCTGGCGCGAATATCTTCGACGCAGCTACGCTCGACGAATTGAATGAACATCTCGATTCTGTTGAGAATGATGGTTCTTTGCGTGGCCTGATCATCGCGTCGGCGAAAAAATCTATTTTCGTGGCGGGGGCTGATTTAAAGACGCTGCTACAACAAGCGGAAAGCGGCGACATGCGGGGCTTCATTGCTCATGGGCAACGCGTCTTAAATCGGCTGGCGCAGTTGAAAATTCCGTCGGTTGCCGCAATTCATGGCGCATCCGCTGGTGGCGGCTATGAGGTGACCCTGGCGTGCGACTATCGAATCGCTTCGGATGATCCGGCGACGCGGATTGGACTTCCCGAGACGACACTGGGCCTTATTCCGGCCTGGGGCGGTTGTACCCGTCTGCCGCGCCTGATTGGGGTCGAGAAAGCCGCGGAAGTGATTGCAAAAGGGAAACTCTATTCGGCAGAGGAAGCCAGAAAGCTAGGCTTGGTCGATGGGGTCGCTTCGCGCGATAAACTTCTCGAACTCGCGCGGAAAAAGTTGGGTGAGGGAAAACCCAACCTGGGGGGCGGAGCTCCTGGGGCGCCGGGCTCGCAGCAGCTCGCCCCTTCACGGCAACGCGGAAACGCGCCAGAACGTGCCTGGGAAATCATCGACAAGACCCTGTCGATTTCGCCAGACGAATCGCTGCGGATGGAGCTGGATGCGATTGTCGATCTTGGCAAATCGGAATCGACCCAAAACTTGATTCGCAATTTTTTCCTGGCCGAAAGGTACAAGAAGGGGACTTCGAAAGCGCCGCAGGAGAAAGTTGTGCACGCTGCGGTGATCGGCGCAGGCGTGATGGGCTCGGGTATCGCGCAATGGCTTAGCTCTCGCGGCGTCACGGTGATCCTGCGTGATATCGCGCGTGAGCAGGTCGATCGCGGCCTCGCCAATATTGAGAAAGTCTATGCGGATGCGGTGAAGCGCGGTTTAATGACTGAGGAAAAAGCACAAGCAGGCCGCGCTCGGATCGTGGCCTCCACCGCGCCGATGGAACTGCGAGACGTGCAATTCATCGTCGAGGCGGCTTCGGAGAAATTTGAGGTAAAGAAAGAAATCTTTGCTGAGCTCGGAATGCAGGCCGGCCCGAAAACGATTGTGGCCACAAATACATCGGCTCTTCCGGTCGGCCGGCTCGCCGACACGACCGTTTCGCCTGAGCACGTGATTGGCCTTCATTTTTTCAATCCGGTTAGCCGAATGAAACTGGTTGAAGTTGTCATTGCGAGACAAACCTCAGATGAAACGCGCGAGCGGAGCCTGGCGTTTGTGCGACAAGTTGGAAAACTGCCGGTCATTGTCCACGACAGCCCGGGTTTTCTGGTCAACCGCGTTTTGTTTCCGTATTTGCTTGATGCAGCCGAGCTTTTCGAGAGCGGTGCGGAGCCTGAAAGAATTGACAATGCACTGGTTCGATGGGGCATGCCGATGGGCCCGCTGCGATTGATCGATGAAATCGGCGTCGATATCACCATTGATATTGGCAACACACTTGAGAAGGCGTACGGGCGGCGCGATCATGTTGCCTCTGTTATCCTCTGGCTGCGCGACGGCAAGATGCTTGGCCGCAAAACCGGCGCCGGTTTTTACAAATACGAGGGTAAAACGCAGACGCCTAACGAATCGCTGGCGCAGTGGCGGCGCGCATTGCACGGCGAGCCCGAAGGCGCCGAGGGACCAGATCCGGCAGCCGCCGGACCGGATCGGCATCGCGATCCTCGTTTGCGAGCGAACGAAGAGGACCTGGCCCACCGTTTGATCTTCCTGATGGTAAACGAAGCCGCGCGCTGTCTGGAGGAGAACGTTGTCGATTTGCCCGAGGACGCGGACTACGGAATGATCCTGGGAACGGGTTTCGCGCCGTTCCGAGGCGGACCATTGCGTTTCGCGGAACATTTTGGACTGAAGAAAATCGTCGATGAACTGGAACGGCTGGCGCAGAGCGAGGAGAAATTTTCGCCGTGCGAGATATTGAAGAAGCACGCCCGGGATGGAACAAAATTTTATGCAGATTGAAATCGCGATTGAACTCCCCATTCTTGTCATGTCGAGCGAAGTCGAGACATCTCTAATCCTTTGACCCTTAAATCCAGAGATTCCTCGACTTCGCTCGGAATGACAAATCGATATGAAATCCCCACTGGAAGCTCCCGAAAAACAAATCGCTGAGGAAACCAGCGCGAAGCCAGAAAGGCCGGTAACCGCGGTCATCGACACGTCGAAGATGGCGAAAGGTCAGCGCGAAGCGCTTGAGCTCGCCGAAGCGGCCCGCGATCCGCTCGAGGACCGTGGCAGTTTCGCCAGTAACCTGTTTGTCGGCCGTTACGATTTTAATCGGATTTACCCGTATCCTGCGCAGACCGCCGAGGACCGCGCTGCAGGCGAAGAATTTTTGCAGAAACTGGAAAGTTATCTGCGCGAACATGTCGATCCGGATGAGATCGATCGCACTGGTGAAATTCCACCCGAAAATTTCAAAGGTCTGGCGGAAATTGGCGCGTTTGGAATCAAGGTGCCGAAGAAATATGGCGGCCTCGGTCTGTCGCAATGCAATTACGGACGGGCTGCAGTTTTACTTGGGAGTTGGGATGGAAACGTGTCCGCGCTTGTTTCTGCGCACCAATCGATCGGAGTTGCCCAGCCACTGCTTTTATTCGGCACGGAAGAACAGAAACAAAAATATTTGCCACGCGTCGCAGGCGGAGAAATCTCTGCGTTCGCATTAACGGAAACACACGCTGGCTCAGACCCGGCGACGATGAGCCTGCGCGCGGAGCCCAGTCCTGATGGCAGTGAATTCGTTCTAAACGGCGAAAAGCTTTGGTGCACCAACGGTGTGAAAGCCGGCGTGCTGGTAGTAATGGCGCGCACAGCGTCGAAGATGGTAGGAGGGAAAGAGCGCAAACAAATCACGGCATTTATTGTCGATGTCGATACGCCGGGACTGGAGATCATTTATCGCTGCCGGTTCATGGGATTGCGCGCGCTTTACAACGCAGTCGTGAAGTTCACTAACGTGCGAGTGCCGCGCGAAAACATTATTTCGAAGGAAGGCGCTGGATTAAAAGTTGCGCTCACCACGTTGAACACGGGGAGACTCACATTACCCGCCGCGTGCGTTGGCCTTTCCAAGCGGCTTCTCGAAATCTCGCGCAAATGGGCAGGCGAACGCATTCAATGGGGCGTGCCGATCGGCAAACACGCTGCAATCGCAGGAAAAATCGCCGAAATGGCTGGCAACGTTTTCGCCATGAAAGCGATGACCTTCCTCACTTCATCGCTTCTCGATCGGAAAGCAGGC
>QHRI01000055.1 GCA_003221375.1 Verrucomicrobiota bacterium | reverse complement strand
GCAACTTCTCCCCATATACGACAAGCCCATGATTTGTTATCCGCTGGCTACGCTGATGCTTGGCGGCTTGCGCGAGGTGCTGATCATTTCCACGCCGAAGGATTTGCCGATGTTGCGCGATTATCTGAACGACGGCTCGCACCTTGGGATTCGGATCGAATACGCCGAACAGCCGAAGCCTGAGGGGATCGCGCAGGCGTTCCTGATCGGGGCAAAATTTATCGAGAGCTGCGGCGCTTCACTGATTCTGGGTGACAACATTTTCTATGGGAAACTGGACTTTTACCGTGACGCGCTGGCCATCGAGCGTGGGGCCTGCGTTTTCGCATATCAAGTGCGCGATCCGGAACGCTACGGCGTAGTCGAATTCGATGCTGATGGAAAGGCGATCAGCCTGGAGGAAAAACCGAAGCAACCGAAGAGTCCCTTCGCCGTGCCGGGGCTTTATGTCTATGACGAACGCGTGGTCGAGATGTGTCGGATCCTGCGTCCTTCTGCGCGGGGCGAACTTGAGATCACCGATCTAAATTTGCTCTATCTCAAGGAGAACCAGTTGCATGTGAAGTTGCTTAGCCGCGGCGTGGCCTGGCTCGATACCGGCACGACAACGACCTTGCTCGAAGCAAGTAACTACATCGCCACGATAGAACACCGGCAGGGATTGAAAATCGCGTGTTTGGAGGAAGTGGCACTTCGTGCCGGATTCATCACGGAGTCTCAACTCGCCGCTACCATCGATCGACTACCAAAAGGCGAATATCGTGATTATCTGCGAATGGTTTGCGAAGAGGGACCGAGCACCGGGCCAGAGCCGGTGGGGTGACACGCCCTCCAGATTGATAATAGCCCAGCGTTTTAACGCTGGGTCTATTGCGATAAACAGGATTCGAGTCCCTGCGGGGACGACAGAAATAACGGATCATGCATTCGTTTGCGAGCTGCCTAATTCATTGAGTCTGGAGCACAAAAAATCGCGAACCTTAGCTCATCCCAGATTTACGCGAACGTCTCTGGCCATATCTTGGCGGCATCGCAAAACAAAATCAGATGAAGGCGCTCGCCATTAGCGGAGCCGCCGATCACGTCCACATTCTGCTCTGCTTGCCGGCAACGTTATCCGTTGCCAAAGCAGTGCAGCTTCTAAAGGGAAATTCATCCAAATGGATTCGAGAAACATTTCCGAAGATGCATTTCTTCGCCTGGCAGAAAGGCTATGGCGCTTTCAGCGTTAGTATCTCTGGCGTCGATGCAACCGTGATCTAGATCAGCAATCAAACTGAGCATCACCGGAAGCGATCTTTTCGCGAGGAGTTCATAGCGATGCTTCAGGAGCACCATTTCGAATACGAGGAATCAATACTCGATTGAAGCGTTCTGTCGTCCCGGCCGGGACTCGCTGCGTTGCAAAAACTATTTACCCAGCGTTAAAACGCTGGGCTATTTTCAAAAACGCTCTCACGCCAGCTATTTCTGAAATCGTTTATCTCCGTCTTTGACGCCGATCCATCGTTAGACGGTCACAAACAGACCGCGGCTACAGCTATTTCGGTTGCTCGCGGAGCAGATGATTTGCGTCTGCCAGCAATTTCGTTACGGCGTCTGCTTCAGTGGCATCGTAATAGCCGCGGATCTGACCGTGCCGATCCACCAGCACCATCCGCGTGCTATGCACGGGAATTCCCTGTTCGCTGCTCCCGTCTGAAACCGCGAGCTTGAAACCATCGTGCGAGAGTTTGTAGATCGCGCTCTTCGGTCCTGTTAGAAAATCCCAACGCGCAGGATCTGCCTGTAACTTATCCGCGTAACCGCGCAGGACTTGCGAAGTATCTTTCTCCGGATCGACGCTAAATGAAACCAGATGCACGTCGGTCTTTTCCAGTGGCTTTTGCAGTTCGCTCATCCGGCTACTGATCATTGGACAAGGCCCTGGGCAAGTGGTGTAAATGAAATCGGCAATCCAGATTTTGCCTGTCAACTGCGCGGAACCAAACGCCTGTCCATTTTGATTCACCAGCTGAAAAGCTGGGACTGTTCCGTATGAAGAAACAGTTCGTTGCTGAAGAGCTGCCACCTCGATGTAACGCAGCCAAAGTAGCAGTAGCAAAGTAAGAATGGGAATCAGAATCAGGATCAGTTTCCAAGCGATGCCGCTGCGTGACGGCGCCTGATTCATTGTGGTAGAAGTTGTGCTCATGATTTTGTCAGGACAAGTGCTACCAGCAACAGCGGCAGGTAAACAATCGATGCTACGAACGACAAACGCGCAGCTTCTCTGGTGCGGACTCTTAAAAACCGCATGGCGACAGCGATAAACAAACTGCCAAGGAGCAATTCGATTGGTAAATACGCGAACGTGACGATTCCAACAAATGCCGGCAAGCCTCCCACGATCAGAAGCAGGATGCAAAAAAGCACGCTTTGACTGGCGCTACGCTCGCCGCTGAGGTCATCGCTTGAAATCATGCGGAAACCCGCTCGCGAATAGTCTTCACGGTACATCCAGGCGATGGCGAAGAAATGCGGGAGTTGCCATAGCAAAAGAATTAAGAAAAGGCTCCACGCACCAGCATCAATTGCGCCGCGAGCGGCAGCCCAGCCGATCACCGGCGGGATGGCACCCGGGATGGCTCCGACGATTGTGTTCGCCGTGCTGGCGCGCTTGAGCGGCGTATAAGCGAAGATGTAAATCGTGATTGTGATCGCAGCGAGCACGGCGCTCAGCGCGTTGCAAGTCAGCGCGAGATAGCCAATCCCAAAGATCGAGAAGACAAAGCCAAGCGCGAGCGCTTCGGCCGGTCGCATTCGGCCCGCCGGCACAGGGCGCATTTTCGTCCGATGCATCAACGCATCCGCTTTGCGTTCCCACCACTGATTGAGCGCCGCCGCACCGGCAGCCGCGGCTGCTGTTCCGAAGACGACGCGAAACAATGCGGAATAATCGACAGTCGATCCCGATCCGAGATAAAACCCGACGGCGGTAGTCAGTAAGACAAGCGACGTTAACCGCGCTTTGACTAACTCGAAGAGATCAGTGACGAACCTCCTCGGCGCGAACGCATGTTTCGCAGTTTCGACTTCGAGCGCGGCGGTTTTCATGCGGGAATTGGTAGGGCGCGCTCGCCGAGTGCGCCGTGTCGCGACACCGCCACGAGTCGCCAGCACATAGCCGAGATACTCACACCAAAGGATAGCATGATCGCCCCAACGGCGACATGCGCGGTCGCGATGTCCGCGGCTTTATTGCTCCAAATTGTCCATGCACCCAGCGTCAGCTGAACGAGAAGAAATACGAGCCACCAGATCGACAATTGCTTGAGCGCCGGAACCTGGCGCGCGTCTCTCGAAAGGCGCGAACAAAATGCAATGACACCGATTGCAATCAGCAGCGCGACAAAACGGTGTAACATTTGAAGCCAAATTTGGAAAGCGTCCACGTCCGACAGGCCGCGCGCATCGCGCCAGGCGTTGATCTTGGCGAGGGCTGTCGCGCTTGTATCGGGAATCCACGCTCCGTTTGCCGTGGGAAAATCGAGAATCGATAGATCGCGATGCTGATGGCGCATTGTCGCGCCCAGGGCAAGTTGCACATAGATCGCGACTGTGATTGCGATGGCCAGTGTTCGAATCGGCGCGAATTTCTTTGGAGTAATATCAATTTCCCCGAGAGAGCGCCAAAAGTTTGTTGTTACAAGCGCGATCACCACCATCAGTGCGAGAAAGGCTTGAGCGACGCACGCGTGAAAGATGCCGATTTCATCTTTGAGCATCGTGACGCGCAGACCACCGAGAATCCCCTGCAAGATGACGCCGGCCAGCGCGATTAGGCCCAGATTGCGCACCCATCGCCGGCTTTCACTGCGCCAAAGCCAGATCGTCAGAATGATCGTCAGGAATCCAACAGCGGACGCGATCAGGCGGTGCGTGTGTTCGAACAAAATTCCACCGACCCATTTTGAAACGGGAAACAGAAACATGTTGTAGCCGAACGTGGTCGGCCAGTCCGGCACCGCGAGACCCACGTTTTTGCTCGTGACCATTCCGCCACTGCAAATAAGCAGCAGTGCGGCCACGCAAATGAGCCACGTGAAACGGTTAAGCCATTTACTGTAGCGACGGTCTCCGACCGCCGAGCTTCTTGGGGTCGACAGCATTGGTAATTCGGCACTCACAGAGCGCCGCTACAGAAACGACTACCCGCCGGGAGTCGGCGATACCACAGGTACAGACGGTTTGTTTTGAGGCTGCGGCGCGCCTGGCGCTGGCGACGGAGCGCTTTGCGCGCCGCGGGCCAGCTCAGCGCGTTCCTTTAGCCAGGCTTCATAGTCCGGCGGCGTATCCACTACGAGTGTACCTTTCATCCCGTAATGACCCAAACCGCACAGCTGACCGCAAATCACCTCGTCGGTCCCGGTCTTGATGGGAGTGAACCAGATCGGAATGAGTGAACCGGGGATTGCGTCGCCCGCGATCCGCATGCTTGGTAAAAAGAAATCGTGGATGACATCCTTTGAGGAAAGTTCCGCAACCACCGGCCGATTCACCGGCACATGAAGTTCGCCAGACGTCACGATATCGTCCTTGCCGGCGGGATCGTTTGGATCGAGGCCGAGCGGATTTGAGTTGCTCTCAAAGCTGATATCGCGCCGGCCAAATTGTCCATCCGGTCCTGGCAGGTGATAATTGAAACTGAACTGCTGTGCGACCACGTGGACGAGCAGCGCTTCTTTTCCCGGTGGAAACTGATTCACACGTTTGGCCCAAAGTGGAATTGCGAAGCCGAGGAGGAGCACCGCCTCGATCAAGACGACTGAAAATTCCAGATGCGTCGAGATGCCGCTCGTCACACCCTTATGATCCGCACCAGGCTGGCGACGTTTCCGGAACCGAATCAGAACAAAAATAAAAAACGCCGACCACCCAACAAAAAGCGCCGCCATGAACCAGTGGCAGAACTCAATGATGTGATCGATTTGGTAACCATGCGATGAGGCTGTATTGGGCGGCATTCCCAGAAATTCGTTGATCAGCGCGAGGCTACTCATATTTGCTCAGATCTTCCTCGGTGATCTCATGGTGAGGTTCGGCAGGCATGCGTCCATGCCGCCAAAGATGAAAACTGAATGCTCCGATTCCGCCCAGCACCGACATCACAGCGCCAAAAAGAAACCAGATCGCAACTGCCATGTGCTCAGTCGATTTTCCATCCTTCGCGCCGTAGCAGAACGGACAGGCCAGCGCCTGTCCAACAGGCGAAAAAATAAATAGCAAGAAGGCTGACAGAATCTTCGTTTTCATGTGATGATCCGCAGCCGTTTCATTTTGCGGTAGAACCAGATGCCATAAACGATCAGCGCAACGGCGGTCACAAATGATGCGATGGCGCCTGCAAGATAAATTGGCGCACCTTCCACCAGATCGACCCAGACGCACCACAGTCCCACTCCCAGCGCAAGCAGCGTCGAGAAAATAATGAAAACAATATGGAAGCCTTTAAGCGACATTTAGTGAAAGACTGGGTAGTCGTACCACGCCAATAAAATAAGCCAGAAGAGGCCAAGCACAAAAAAGCCCGTAAAAATCAGAATGCGGTAGATCAGGCGTCTTTCGGCCGCCAAATGCATGAATACGGCGGCGACTGCCCCCGCCTTGATTGTGGCCACCAGCATGGCAATGGCTATGTTTGCCTTGTCGGTACCGAAATGGACGTACGACAGCGCGACGGTGATCACAGTAAACGTGAGCAGGAGCGCGCCCACCATCAGATAACCTCTGACGTGCTTTTGTATGCCGTGCGCGTATTCCTCGTACTCCTTGGAATCTTGCGAAATATCAGGCGGATTGTTCATGGCTAAAGCAGATAAAAGAGCGGAAACACAAATATCCAGACCAGATCAACAAAGTGCCAGAAAAGGCCGCTCACTTCGACGCGATTCGCCAGATGCTCGGGATTGCGCTGGTAGAGTTTTTTGCTGACCGGCAGCCACATGTAAATGAACACGAGCACACCACCGAGCACGTGCAGACCGTGCAAGCCGGTAATGGTGAAATAGCTGGCAAAATAGGCGCTGTGCGTTGGCAGAAACATCGTTGCACGCTGGACATCCGCCTTCTCGATCGTGGCGATTTTCTCAGTGACCGGCAGCGGTATAAAGTGCGGCCGATCCATTGCCGGATCATCGGGATGAGCATTTACCGGATCGAGTGCGACTTCGTATTCCTTCGCATTTTGACTATGCAGGTGACCCGTGATCTCGATCCGCGGTTCAAGCCCCTTTTCAAGGCGCCGTTCGTTACCTAAATATTGTTCGTACTTTGCGAGCGCATCAGGTTTAATGTAAGCGCCGAAGTGCTCGAACTTCTGGGGCCATTCGTAAGCGAGTTTGACGGTCAAGAAAATCAGCCCGCACGTGATCGTGGCCAGCATGTACCACCAATAGGCTCGATATCTCCTCATCTTCAGCGCCGCCCACGCCAGCACGACAGTGACCGACGATATGATCAGGATTGCCGTGTTCATCGTGCCGACTGGGACGTTCAGTAGTCCGTGCGGCCAGGTCCCTGGCGCCGCATCAATTCGTAAGAAAATGTAGGCGGAAAAAAGCGCGCCGAACAGCATCACTTCCGACGCCAGGAAGAGCCAGATACCGATCTTGGCGTTCCAAAGTCCGGTATCGGGACGGGTGGAGACTGTGTACGGAATTTCCATTGCGTTCGACCTAAGCCAGAACTGGTTCGGCCGGCGGCTTTCGGCGAGTCCGCTCCGTCGCTTCCACCGGTTCGTTTTGCATCGTGAAATCGCGTTCGCGTCCAGGGAGACTGTATTCGTAGGGACCACGATAGGCTACAGGAGTATGAACGAAATTTCCGTGCGGCGGCGGGGAAGGCGCAGTCCACTCCAGAGTGGTCGCTTCCCACGGGTTATCGTTCACTTTCTCGCCGTGTTTGATGCTCCAGAAGAAATTAATGATGAA
>QHRI01000054.1 GCA_003221375.1 Verrucomicrobiota bacterium | reverse complement strand
GACTTGCTGCGGCGATGAGCTATGCGGTGCTCTCCGTAAGTCCATCGGTGCTAGGGTTTGCCGGCCACGCAACGCATTTTGTGCTGCTCCCTGTGCTTGGTGGAATCCTCCTCCTATGCAAGTCGACAGATCGCCAAGCAGTGGGAAAACTGTTCGCCAGCGGATTGCTCTTTGGCATCGGGCTCTTGATGAAGCAGCCAGCCATTTTTTTCGCTTTCTTCGGAACGATTTATCTCGTCTGCAGCAATCTTCATCGCCGAGTCCGAGCGAAAAAACTTCTCCTGTCAGGCCTGACTTTCGGCGCTGGTGTAATTCTTCCACTGGGAATTACGTGCCTCCTCTTTTGGAAAATTGGCGTGTTCGAAAGGTTCTGGTTTTGGACAATCGATTACGCGCGTCAGTATGGCGGCCTGGTTCCATTTAGTCAGGCGGAGCAACTTCTCGCCTACAGCACCAAAGAGGTGATCTTAGCCACGTGGCCCATCTGGATGCTGACTGCAATCGGAATCGTTTCAGGTTTGTGGGCGCAGCGAACGCGAATCACCACAATTTTTCTGGTCGGATTCCTCTTCTTCTCTGCACTGGCGATCTGCCCGGGATTCTATTTTCGATTACACTATTTTGTCTTGCTGCTCCCAGCTGTCTCGTTGCTGGCTGGCGTTGGTATCGGCAGATTGTCGGATCTCGTTGCGAATCGAGGGACGCTAATCCGATTTCTCTCCATACTGATTCTCGGAGCTGCTCTCGCCTGGCCGATCATTACAGAAAGAAGGTTCTTTTTTGAACTCTCTCCGACTAACGCTTCCCGAATGATTTATCCAGAAAGTCCCTTCGTGGAATCCATTAGAATTGGAGAATATCTGCGCGAACATACAACCCGAGGTGATACGATAGCCGTCCTCGGTTCCGAGCCGCAGATTTATTTTTATTCAAACCGGCATTCGGCAACCGGCTACATTTACACTTACGGCCTGATGGAAGCCCAAAAGTATGCCACCCAAATGCAACAGGAAATGATTCACGAGATAGAACGCACCCGTCCAAAATTTCTCATCTTTGTGGTAATGCCTGATTCGTGGCTGCAACGGCCGGAATCCAAGCCATTGATTTTCACCTGGGCTAATGAATATACGGCGCAAAACTATGCCGTTGTCGGCTTCGTAAACATGTTGGCGCCAGACAGAACGGATTACTATTTTGGCAGCGACACCACGTCGTTGTGCTACGCTCATTTTCGACAAGTGACGAAGCAAATCCGAATGACCAAATGACGCAGCCGGAGTGCCCCTTTTTATCATTTGGATTTTGTTATTCCTTCGTCATTAGACATTCGTCATTCGTCATTTCTTCAAGATGAAGGCAACGCTCAGGCCACCCTGGCTCACCATTGTTATCTGCCTTTTTCTCGCCGCGCTGACCTGGCTTGTCTTTGGCCAAACCCTCCGGCACGACTTCATTAACTACGACGATCCGCGCTACGTTTATGAGAACACTAAAATAACAAGCGGCGTCAGCCTAAGCGGCATTGCCTGGGCATTCACCCATATTCACTCGATGAACTGGCATCCGCTGACGACGATCTCGCATATGCTCGACTGCCAGGTATATGGATTGAAGCCAGGAGGTCACCATTTCACAAATGTCCTCCTGCACATTGTGGCGGCGATCCTCCTTTTCCTCGCGCTGCAAGAAATGACGGGCACATTTTGGAACAGCGCTTTTGTTGCAGCCGTGTTCGCAATTCACCCGTTACGTGTCGAATCGGTCGCGTGGATAGCCGAGCGGAAGGATGTGCTTAGCGGCGTCTTCTTTATGCTCACGCTGCTCGCCTACGTGCATTATGTGCGCTTGCCATCGATCGGGCGTTATCTCGTCGTAGTATTCGCACTTGCCTGTGGCCTCATGTCTAAGCCGATGCTGGTGACACTGCCGTTCGTGCTCTTGCTTTTGGATCACTGGCCGCTCGATAGAATCAGGGGGCGCTTCTGGAAGCGCGTGGCGGAAAAAATTCCGCTGCTCGCGCTTTCGGCTGTCTCAAGTATCGGCACGCTTGTTGCACAAAAAGGCGCGGTTGGTTGGACCGAGGAGTTGCCGATACTGGAACGAATCAACAACGCGATCATCAGCTATGTTCTCTACATCTGGCAGATGGTCTGGCCGGCGAACCTTGCGGTCTTTTACCCCCATCCGGAGAATCGGTTGTTGCCTTGGGAAATCATCTCTTCCCTCCTTCTTCTAGTTTGCGGCACAGCGATACCGATCGCCCTGCGAAAACAGCGACCCTACTTAATCACAGGTTGGTTATGGTACCTCGGAATGCTTGTGCCAGTTATAGGACTGGTCCAAGTCGGTTGGCAGGGACGCGCTGATCGATACACATACTTGCCCCAAATCGGTCTATACATAGCAATCACATGGACAGTGGCCGATCTGACAGCCTTGTGGCGACGTCAGCGCACAATTTTGAGCACCGCAGCAATACTTACCATAGGTGTTTTGACATGGCGCGCCTGGGCCCAGACTTGGTATTGGCGCGATAGTGAGATACTGTTCAAGCACGCTCTGGCAGTAACCACAAACAACGATGTTGCAGAAAACAATCTCGGCATTGTTTATTTGCGACAAGGTAACGTGGATGAGGCTATCTCCCTGCTGCAAGCTGCTGTGGATCTTCGGCCCGATAATAGTCCCGCCCACGAGAACCTTGCCAAGGCTCTTCTTCAAAAGGGTAAAGTTGCCGATGCACTGATTCACTACCAGAAGCTACTCGAGCTACAACCCGATAACATCGAAGTCCACAACATTGTGGGTACGGCATTGATCCAGCAGCGTCGCATCAGGGAGGGTGTTGAAGAATGGGAGAAGGTCTTGGCGATTCAACCCGACAACGGAAATGCCATGAGCAACCTAGCGTGGGTATTTGCGACCTCGCCCGACGATTCTCTTCGAGACGGCACGAAAGCGATTCAGCTCGCGTCCGAGGCTCTACGCATTTCCGGTAACAGAATCCCAATATTGTTCCGTACATTAGCAGCGGCTTACGCCGAAAGTGGTCGGTTCTCTGAAGCAATCCAGACTGCGCAACAGGGGATTAAATTAGCAAATAGCCAGGGGAACTCTGAGTTGGCTGCTGAGCTCAATGGCAATATTGCGCTTTACCAAGAACAGCGGCCGCTGCGGGATGTCAGTTTAACATATGGCCATTCGCCGCCTCACAGTGAGTAACATAAAGTTTGCCGGAATCAGTCTGGCTGTCTTTGGTCAAACAGTCCGTCACGACTTTGTTAACTTCGACGACGATTTGTACGTCTATAACACTCCTGCCATTCGGGCTGGCCTAACGATACAAGGCATTGCACGGGCTTTTGTCAGTCCACACGCAGGTAATTGGCACCCGTTGGCGACTATCTCTCACATGCTGGATTGCCAGCTGTATGGCCTGAACGCTGGCGGCCATCACGCTACGAACGTGGTTTTGCATACTATCGCAACGCTCCTCTTGTTTTGTGTGCTGCGGCAAATGACCGGCGCAATTTGGAAGAGTGTGATTGTCGCTGCGTTATTTGCGGTTCATCCACTTCATGTCGAATCAGTCGCATGGGTAAGCGAGCGAAAAGACGTGCTCAGCGCAGTGTTCTTCATGCTCACGTTAATCGCATATGTGCGTTATGTGCGTACGCCATCAAACGCGCGTTATTTGACAGTGGCAATCATGTTCACCTTCGGCCTCATGTCCAAGTCAATGCTGATAAGCACTCCCTGTGTCCTTCTCCTTTTGGATTACTGGCCGCTTAATCGTTTTAAACAGTTCCCCTCAACAGGAGACGCCACAATCTCAGGGTGTGATGATCAAACACAGACAATAGGACGCCTCTTTCTCGAAAAGGTTCCGTTGTTTGTTCTTTCCGCAGCCGCCGGAGCCATCACATTTATCCTGCAAAAACGTGCTACTGGCGCGATTCCACCGTTGCCCTTCCTCTGGCGAGTCGAAAACGCGGTCGCAAGTTACCCGATTTACCTCTGGCAAACCTTGCGGCCGACAGGCCTCGCCGTTTTCTATCCTCATCCAAATGGCAGCCTGGAAATTTGGCAAGTTATTCTTGCAACCGGGTTCCTACTAACCATCACAACAGCGGCAATGGTTTTGCGACGTAAGCAGCCTTACCTGTTCACAGGGTGGTTTTGGTACCTCGTTATGCTCGTCCCAGTCATCGGCATCGTCCAAGTCGGAGAACAAGGTCATGCAGATCGCTATACCTACCTGCCACTTGTCGGTCTCTTTTTGCTCGCGATTTGGCTCGTTGCTGACATGCTAGGAGCCCGTCGGCCGAGGTCGCAGTTTGCTGTAGCTATCGCGGTAGTAATCGTTGCTGTTTTGGCGTGGATGGCATTCGTTCAGACTTCCTACTGGCGCAACAGCGAAACTCTTTGGACTCACACTCTTGCGGTGACGTCCGACAACGACGTTGCCCACAATAATCTTGGATACCTGTGCGTCGATCGCGAAGAACTAGACAAGGCGATCTCGCATTTTGAAGCCGCGTTAAGGATCAGGTCCGGTAAGCTGGATCCCCATTACGACGTCGGTTCGGCGTTTATGCAAATGAACCTCGCCAACGCTCTCGCCCGAAAAGGACAATCCGATGAAGCCATAGCGCACTATGACGAAGCAATAGCATTGCAACCGTATTATGCGGATGCTTTTTACAACCGCGGTAGCGTTTTTTTTCACAAAGGCCGCGTCGATGAAGCAATGGCGGATTGGGAGTGGACTCTCAAATTGCAACCCAGTGACGCGAATGCCCATACTGGCCTCGGTAACGCGCTTTTGCAGAAGGGTTCGCCAAGGGAGGCGATTATCCATTACGAACAAGCATTGGCACTAGCTCCCGAAGATCCCCATTCTCGCAACAATATTGCCTGGGTTCTAGCGACATCTTCTGATGACTCAATCCGCGACGGCGCCAAAGCGATCGACTTGGCCCAAGTAGCAGTCGCGCTTTCAGGAGGTAGAGAACCACGCTTTCTCCGCACGCTGGCAGCTGCGTATGCGGAGACCGGCCGATTCCCTGAAGCCTTGGGCGTAGCCCAGCAAGCCATAGCCATAGCTCGAATGCAGGGGAAAGGAGGACTGGCAAACCGCCTCGAAACAGACCTTATGCTCTATCGCCGACGCCTGCCGCTTTGGCAAAACTCACTTGGCGGTTAAGATGAGCAGGGTAAAAAACAGATCCAAGAAGGACACGCGCGAGTTCTCCAACAGTCGGTTAGAAAACTGCGCCTTGTTGAGATTCGCATCTCTTTATGTCTGTATCGCTTTAGTTGCAATCATTTGGTTCGTTTTTGGTCAAACTCTGCAGCACGATTTCGTCGATTTCGACGATCACGTGTACGTGCACGAAAACCCGCGGATCACACAGGGCCTCACAACACGTGGACTGGTCGACGCATTTACTCATACTCATGCACGAAACTGGCATCCGCTAACGACTATTTCGCATATGCTCGATTGCGAGTTATACGGATTGCAGGCGGGATGGCATCACTCCACCAATGTGCTGCTTCATACAATAGCCGTATTACTGCTCTTTCTTGTGCTCGATCAAATGACCGGAGGTTCGAGCCGGACTGGCAGTATTTGGCAAAGCGCTTTCGTGGCATCGCTGTTCGCCATTCATCCGTTGCACGTCGAATCTGTCGCATGGGTCTCGGAGCGCAAAGATGTGCTCAGCGCCGTTTTTTTCATGCTTACGCTAGGCGCCTATGTGCGTTATGTGCACAAGCCATCCGTTGCTCGCTATGTGACAGTGGCGTTGTTCTTTGCTCTCGGTCTGATGTCGAAACCCATGCTCGTAACGCTGCCGTTCGTACTTCTGCTCCTGGATTACTGGCCGCTTAAGAGAATTAGGAGTCAGGCGGCAGAAATCAGCCTGCCCGCCGCAGCCTCGGCGAAGGCGGGAGGCCGGAAATCGCCGATCAATAGTCAGTGGCGAATAGTTAGTCGTCTTGTAATAGAGAAGATTCCGTTGATCGCACTGTCCGCTCTCTCTTGCGTAGCAACCATGCTGGCACAGGTCTACAGCACAGAAGCAATCGAGCAACTGCCATTCATGTGGAGACTGAACACTGCAGCTGTCAGTTACATTGCCTACATTTGGCAGATGTTCTGGCCCGCACGGCTGGGGGCTTTTTATCCGAATCCCAACGACCAACTGCCTTTTTGGCAGGTTCTTTTGGCAATTGCGTTTCTGATCTCAGTCAGCCTGTTGGCAGTCCTTTGGGGGAAAGAACGACCGTACATTTTCACTGGCTGGTTTTGGTATGTCGTGATGCTTGTGCCTGTGATCGGCTTGGTACAGAGCGGCGAGCAAGCGCGCGCGGACCGCTACACTTACCTGCCGCAGATCGGTTTGTATGTGCTGATTACGTGGGGCACCACGGATCTGATGACGATACTACTACAAGGCATTCTGCACCGCTATCGCGGCAGCGACTATCATTGCGTTGAGTTCGCGCGCGTTTGTGCAGACGTCGTATTGGAAAAACAGCGAGATGCTCTGGAACCACACGTTGGCTGTTACGACTAACAACGACATGGCACATAACAGTCTCGGCGATCTTTTCCTGCGACATGGCGAATTGGATACCGCGATTTCGCACTTCGAGAAGGCATTGGAAATTCGATCGCGCACCGCTGCCGCCCACTACAATCTTGGTGGGGCGCTCATCGAGAATAGTCTTGCTACTGCCCTCGTCCGAAAAGGCCGGCTAAGTGAAGCAATCGGGCATTACGAGAAAGCGATGAAGCTGCGACCTGACTACGGCGACCCATATTTAAATCTTGGCAGCATTCTATTTCAGCAGGGCCGCACGGAGGAGGCGATTGCACAATGGCACAAGGCGGCTGCGACCCAGCCAAACGACGCGGGCTTCCACATGATTCTGGGCAACGCGTTTCTTCAAAGGGCATTACAGAAAGATGCAATCGCCGAGTACGAGCATGCGGCACGCATCTACCCGCACGACCCCAAGTCTCGCAACAGCTTGGCGTGGCTTCTCGCGACTTCCTCGGATGCTTCAACTCGCGATGGGAATCGGGCAATCGAAGTCGCCGAACAAACCGTGCAACTCTCGGGCGGCAAAGATCCGAATTCTCTCCGAACTCTCGCGGCTTCCTACGCGGAGGCCGGCCAGTTCTCCGAAGCGATCAACGCCGCTCAACGAGCTAAGGAGATAGCGACTAGCCAAGGCAATCTCCAGCTCGCGAAGATCCTTCAAGGAGACATCGCTCTTTACCAGATACAGCTTCCGCTCCGTCAAACGTTTCCGGAGAAATAACCCAGAGGCGATTCCAGGAGCAAGTTGTGCTGCTCGCGGGACCTTTCGGAGCTTACCAACCATTGAGTTTAACAGGCCGCGGACTGGACACCGCCGCTCCTTAAGATACCGCAAGCCAGGCGCTTTGTAGCGCCTGCCCGATGACATTCTTCCAAGTTATCATCAGTCGGAGCAGGGCCTTCGCACCGAGTTATTGTTCTTTATGGTAAGGTAATCCCAACTCGTAGAGCGCAATTTCATCCCGGAGAGCGTTGGACAACGTGGAATTGCCTTGGATCTTTGCCTCTTGTAAACCCTGTTGGGCAGTTTTCGTAGCTTCAGCAAACCGGCCAGATTCGGCGTAGGCCGCAGCCAGGATACGTAGAACAATCGGGTGATTTTCACTTCGAGAGCTTTCCGAGTCGGCCTGTTCAGCCAGAAGAACAGCCTCTGATCCATTTCTGAGCGACGAGTCTGAGGATGTTGCCAGGATCCAAGCTAGATTACTTTGCGCGGGCACGTTTTCGGGCGAAATCCTAAGGGCATTTCTATAAGCAGCGATCGCTTCTCGGACGCGGCCTTTTGCGAGAAATGCGCTTCCCAGATTTGCATGAGCATCTGCGTTATCCGCCTGCAACTCGAGCACTTTTTGGTAATGAGCAATCGCTTCGTCCAATCGACCCTTGCGGAGCAAGGCGCTCGCTAGATTGTACTGGGGCTCAGCCTGACTCGGCGATAGCGCGAGGCATGCCAGGTAACGATCGATAGCGCCATCAAAATCTCCTTTCGAAACAAGCGCGTTCGCCAGATTGCAGGAGGCTTCCCCGTAATCTGGCTGGACCTTCAGCGCCTTCTCATATTGAGCAATTGCGTCGTCCACGCGTCCAGTCCCAAAAAGCGTAACACCAAGATTGTTGCGAGCTTCTGCATCAGCAGGGTTTATTTCCAATGCCTTTTCGTAATGAGCGACCGCGCCGTCGAGTTGGCCTTTCTGTACAAGAAGCCGGCCCAAATTGTAATGCGCCTCGGCATAATTTGACCGCAGCTCAATCGCCTGCTGATAATGAGTGATCGCCTCATCGGTCTTTCCCCGCTCGTTAAGAGCGATGCCCAAATTGTAATGTGCCATCCAGCAATTCGGATTCTTAGTCAATGTTGCCGTGTACAGCGTGACCACATCGTGGTAAATAGCAGTCTGTCGCCAGGTCAGCAATCCAAGCGAAAACAAAAAAAACGCAGAGACCCCAACGAGCGCTGTTGTAGCCACGGCGCTGTTTCGCCGTGTTGATGCCAACTCTGGAAAGCGCCTCGACACAGCGAGGCGGCTACAACCCGTTACAATCCCCGCGCCAGCGAGCGCGAGAGGTCCCATGCTCGCCAGATACTGAAAATGATCGCTCACAAAGGAGTAACGGAAGAAAAAAACGTTGAAAAAACCGAGCACTGGAAACAAGGAAACCACATAGTACGCTGCCGCGACGAACACAGCACGACTCCATTTCGCTGGGACTAACCACAAAACGAGCAGTCCGATGAAAGCCGCGAGAAGCGGGAAATAGGCCGTTAGCTTTGACGAATCAATTTCCCATCGTGGATAGATGAATATGAGCGGATCCGGCCAGACCAGCTTCGCCAGGTAAAACCATACCGCGCGTCCCGCGACGATAAGCCGTTCCGGCCATGTCTGCGCCCACTCAGCACCAATCGCGCCCGCGTGAAATTTTTGCTCGAAGATCGTCCAGATGCTGGCAACCGCCGATATCAGCAAAAATGGAACAAGCGCCAAAACATTACGGCGACTAATTCGTCCTGTTTTCCACCAGATACAGAGCGCAAGCACGACAGGCAACATGACCACCGAAGGCTTGCTTAGAGTAGCCAGGATGAAGAAGAGTAAAGAAAGAGCAAACCACAGAATCGGAGAATGGGAGCATCGCCGAAACGGCGATTCCGTCCGTTCGTCTGGCGAATTTCGTTCCGAACTATCCGTGTCATCCACGCAATCCGCGGTTTCCTTATCCCATTTCAAAAAGTAGAAAATCGACAGAAGATAAAAGAGGCCTGACTGCGCATTTTTGAGCTCAGTTACCCAGGCGACTGATTGAACCATCACCGGGTGCGAAGCCCAAAGGGCCGCTCCCAGCCAGGCACCGCGAACGGTAAGCTGGCGTAAGACCTGCCATAGCAAGACAGCCGATCCGGCATGCAAAAGCACATTCAGGAGGTGGTATGGCCACGGCGACAGACCGACGAAGTTATGCAGAATCCAAAATGTGGTAAGTACCAGCGGGTAATAGACTGCTCGCGTGGTGGTCCAGACTTCCTTTAATCCAAGCGGACCAACAATGCACGGATTCTGGGTCAAATGTGATTCATCGTCCCAGAGGAAGCCGGCATTAAAAACCCTCACATATGCCGCGAAAACTAGAACGATTAGAAGGAATCCCCAAAGCCAGTTCGTCCGCTCAAAAAATCTAACCACGAATGAACACAAATGGACACAAATCCAAAAAATACAAGAGTTGAACCACTGGTGATGGCACGCAGTAGAAGGCAAAACTCATGCTCTCATGTGCTCAGTGGAATCCGTGTCATCCGCATAATCTGCGGCTTCCCGGTACAGCGATTCACGAATTTCACAAGTGAACACCAAATTTTCGGACGAACCACCGATTACCCGGATAGCACGGATAAGAAATACGAGAAAAAACTCTAAGCCAGTCGCCCACGAAACAGGCGGAAAGCGCAAAAGGAGAAAACGAATTTACCTGTGAACTTTTCGCGCCTTTTCGCGTATTTCGTGAGCAGTAAGTCACTTTAACTCTGAGGACTTCGTGTCAATTCATGTGCCTTAGTGGTCACACAAAAGCAAAGCGGCCGGGCCCTCGATGAGCCCGGCCGCCGTGAATTACTGCGGTTTTCGCTCTAGAATCTCTTCTTTAAGCCGACGTACCAGAAGCGGCCTTTGATGTTAGCAACCGACTCGTCGTAACCATTCTCGAACGAACCTCCCACAAACGGCGGATCCTCATCCAATACGTTCTGCATTCCCAGCGTGACGGTCGTGTTATTGAGCCACCACTGCCAGTTGCTGCAGCCATATTCGGCTGTTGAGACGGGCACCACGTTCTTCTCCTTGCCATCCTTCATCTTCACGTTTTTCCCACCATCCTTGGCATAGCCAGGTACCTCGGCCGGCGCTGGCGGTGGCAGGTTAAATGTGTAGTTCAGGATCAGATCCAGTGTGGTCCACGCGGAGATTTTCCGCGCGCGAACTTCACCACCGCCACCGAACGGGCCACTTCTAGGCTCGTTGAGCTTTGTCGATCCTGTCAGAGTGGCATTATCATCCTCGTACTGACCGATCCAGTGGACTACCGCGCCGACATCCAATCCCTGCATCCACGTGTCAGCCGGACCATCGTAGAAGATACTGGCGTTGGCTCGGTTCCACGGCGTCGAATTGGTTAGAGTAGCTCCCGGCGGCTGGAATGTGCCTGCGATACCGAACCGTTTGTTGTTGGGGCCAGGCTGAAACTCAAACCGGGATAGCCAGGTGCCATTGACCGTGGTGGTTAACCTTCCCCAATCCCCGCCGCCAAAGATCGTCGAATCCAGAATATAGATCGCTTCGTAGTCGAGACCTTCCAAGACTGCGCCAGAAAGGTTTTGGTTG
Source organism: Verrucomicrobiota bacterium (assembly GCA_003221375.1). Classification (GTDB taxonomy): domain Bacteria; phylum Verrucomicrobiota; class Verrucomicrobiia; order Chthoniobacterales; family UBA10450; genus Udaeobacter. The sequence continues at coordinate 2,556 of QHRI01000054.1, read as the reverse complement.
AGATCGATAACCAGTTGGACTGGCCCAGCCTCGCCTGGAATTGAACTCGCACTACGGAAAACAACCGGCCCGTTTTGCACAACACCCGGGGTCGGGGGATTCTCCACGATGAGGGTGTTCGCACCTGGGAATGCCACAATGTCGCGCATATCAATGTGCCACCAATCGGCGCTCAGCGTCAGGCCCTTAATCCATTTCGGGCTGTAAACAGCGCCGTAGGTCCATTCATACGCCACCTCGGGATGCAGAGCGGGGTTTCCTAAAACGCGTTCCTCAATCTGAGGCTCGGTTTGAGAGGAAAACGGATCCGCCACGATCGGGAAGTTTTGCGAGCCCGCAGGTGTAAGTTCTCCCAGCGTTGGCGCATGGAATGCCTCGGTATAGCTGCCACGCAGGGTTACTGCGCCGATATACTTGGGATCAATCGGCTGCCAGCGCAGTGATATCTTCGGCTTTTGCGCATTATACGTGCTGTGAAACGCGGGCACCGCCGGAAAGAGGCCAGAAGGCAGCACCGCAGAGGTGTTATTGCTGTACCATTCCTCTCGCTCAGCAAAGTCCACCTCAAAGCTGTAGAACCCCGGGAAGTTCCACGTAGGACTGGTGAATGGCACACGCACTTCCTCGTAGATTCCCCAGATATCCCGGTTCACACGGAAGCTTTGCCCGTCCACCGAACCAATGGAGTTAAACGTGTTATTGAGCGCGTCACGATCGCGAGTGAATCTCGGCGCGTCGTACTCGCCACCAATGGCAAAGGAGACTGGCCCGGCAGGAAGACTGAACAGGTCGCCGTTAATGGTGGCGTAATATATAGGCAACTCATACTCGCCGGAGTTATGCAATGTCACATAAACTTGTTGCCTGGCGGCTGCGGTGTTTTGGCGGAAAAAGCCACCAAACGGATTAAACGCCGTGTGTGGGTCTGTATCGAATAGGGCGTCTCGCAACCCAGGCTGGCTCGCTTCGCCAACGGAGAGGTCCTGCCCTTCGTTGAGAGAGTAACGGAAACCCATTTCCCAGTTCCACGTCTTGAAGTAATCGCCAAATTCTCCCATCTCGCCCCGCAGCCCGACGTCAAAGAGTTGATCCCAGTAAGTGAATTTTTCACTCCTTGAGCCGGTATCGTTAATGCCGCGAAACCGAATCCCGGTGGTCACCGGAACCGGCGCTCCGTTAATAACCAGAGTCGTGTCCCCAACTGTGAACGGATTAAACGCATTCGAGATTGGCACACTGATGCCGAACGGACCAGTAGGCCCGACAGGATAAAGCGTACCGTCAGTACCCTTCAATCCGCGAAATGGATCGGGCGTAAATGGCACAGCGGCCAGCGATGAATCGAAATACGAGCGCGCATATTTGAAGTCGGCAAATACTGACAGATACTTATCGCACAGGTCCCGCGTGAACGAACCGTAGTACACTTGACGGTCTCCCGGCGGCAGGTTCGGCGTGACGGAGGCGAAGTTATAGGCGACGTAGTTCCCATCTAAGCCCTGCAAGGTCCCATTAAAGAAACCGTTTCCGTTATTCAATTTGGAACTGGTCACAGGGACATAAAATGGAGAAGTCGCCACGTTCGGAGCTGAATGTGGTGGCGGGGTGTTTGCGCTGAAGAACAAACTGGGAATCTGACGGATACCCACGAACCCTCCATAGTGGCCAGGGAAGTTCCCACTGCGGTTATCTAGTCCGCCCCACTTAGTGAAATTCCCATTGGAAGAAATGTCGCGGTCCCGACTAAAAATGCCACCGGTACGCTGCCAGAAATCGGCGACGACTACGATATCGGTCTTGTCATCTCCGGTGCCGGCTTTGATCCATGCCTCCCATTCGCCCATGTCATTGGATGCTCCCATGTTTGTGTTCCCATAGGTACCCCCGATCTCCAAGCCGCGGAATTTGTGGACCAGGAAGAAGTTGATCACGCCGGCGATCGCGTCGGATCCGTACACAGCCGAGGCGCCATCCTTGAGAATGTCCACGTGATCGACCATGGAAAACGGGATCAGGTTAATGTCCGGGCCTCCGCTAAACCCAGCAACGCCCAACGAGCCATAGGCGACCCGTTTGCCATCGATTAGAATCAAAGTCTCCTTCGGCAACAGGCCGCGCAGGTTGAATTGAACGGTGCCATCACCGCCGTTGCCAATATTCAGGTTGACGGTTCCGCCCGCCTCCTGCGGGATAAATTCTTGCAGATCCGTGGCGTTACGGATACCGAGTTTCTCGATGTCCTGCGGACGATACGTGTCGACTGGATTGGGGCCGGTCTCTTCCGCTGTTGGAATATTCGAACCGGTCACAACCACACGCTCGACCTCAGCAGTGGGCGCTGGCGCACCCGGAGCGGGAGCCGCCGGAGCCGGCAACTGAGCAAGTGTGTTCGATGCAAAAATTAGAGGAAATCCCACGCTCGCCACAAGGGCGACGCCAAGGAATCCGAGTTTATTTAGCACGTTTTTAGTCATTAGTTTCTCCATTGGTTTGGTTAGGTTGTGACACGGTTATTAAACTTCTGTGGCGCTGACAAGCTTTTTTTTCACTTTTTTC
>QHRI01000428.1:2130-3443 GCA_003221375.1 Verrucomicrobiota bacterium | reverse complement strand
TATGGTCGCGCCGCCGCCATCGGGCGTAACCATTGCGTTCAAAAACAGCGCCCGTGACGCAAGATCGACCACAGGCGTGCCGAGAACGCCCATGGAACCGACCTCAGTGCAGACTAGATCGGGTGCCGGCACCGGAGCGCCTACATTTCGCTGCCAAATGATGGTACCATCGGTAGCGTTGAGTGCATATACATTATTCAATTCCGTTACGGCAATGATCATTGGACCGCTTGGACCCCCCTCGATGTAAAGCGGCTGCGCGTAAACATTGCCTACGATCGTACCGTCGAAATTTAAGTCTCGCGTTAGGTTGGCGGCAGCCGATTGCGTGAAGGCCGAATCGATGTAAAGCCCATCACGCGAACTATGGTTGTGATACTGGGTAACGTTAACCTGCGCGTCTATTGGAACAATCACGCTCCACACACCTGCAGCGACAAGCAAAGAAATGGGAAATAAAGCTTTCATTTGGGTAATGGGCATTCAATCGAAATCGTCGGAATCGCGGATCAAAGTTGTCGACGTTGAATCAACGTACAAGACCAGGATCCCTGCTAGCGATTGATGATAGATTTTGATGTTCTTACTTTGGTTGTATGGACGAGCCATTCGTTAACGGTTTACTCTGCGGGAAGCAGGTTAGGTAGAGCGATGGGAATGGCTTAACGAACTTGGCGCGAAGATGAGTCTGCCTGTCGCCGATAGACAATGTCAACCCTATTCTTTCATTGCTGTGTGGAAACAAAAACATGCGCAATCCGTCGCGTGAAATACTGGGAAATCATCGCGGACAATCTGAAGCAAAGCCGGTTGGAGTTGGGACGAAAAACGTTGTTTTTTCGAGGTACCAGATCAACTCGCCGCCGACGTTCTCAAAGTCGTTGTCCTGCAACAAAACGACCGGCATTATCTTTCTTTAGTTTTTACACCATTAGCTTCGTTCTAAAGTTTCGATACGGAGGGGATCTTTACCTATGCGATCGGGTTGTCAAGCTATCACGCGCGTGATTGGATCTATTGCGTTAATCCAAAGACACTGCCAACCCTCGAGCGCGTTAAATAAACTGTAGCTGCTGTAGCCACGGCTTTATGGGCCGTTTCCCGCTCGTAAAAGCGGGGCTGATTTGAGCTGGCCGTCACCCGTGCCATCACGACGGACTCGGACGAGGATGCGGCGTCGGATGTGGTCTCTGTGTCACTCTAGGAGTAGGAGTAGGCGTAGGGGTCGGCGTGGCCGTTGGCGTGGGACTAGGCGTCGGAGTGGCAATGGGCGTCACTGTTGGCGTGGGTGTCGGCGTGGCAGTAGGGGTTGG
>QHRI01000428.1:0-2083 GCA_003221375.1 Verrucomicrobiota bacterium | reverse complement strand
CGTGGGAGTTGGCGTTGAGGTTGGAGTTGGCGTTGGGGTTCCTCCCGGCAGCTTAAAAGCATAGACTTTGTTATCAGTGGCAACGTAGATCCGCCCGCGAGCTACGATGCCGGCATTACTGTATGAGCGCGTGCCCGCCATTGTCTCGTTCGCGCCGCCTCCGGCAAAAATAACAGCGCCGGTAGCTCCGTCGTAACCGTGTAACTTGTGGTCGCTGCTGGCGCCGGCCCCTACTGACCAGACAACCATGTTATTCGTTCCGTCCGTCGAGGTCACAAAAGGCGACGAGCAACCACTTTGGCTTGCGGTCCAAATGTTCGGCGTTATGCTCGGCGGGCTACCTGGATTGATGAGGAAGACAGAAATCCTGGCATTGGCCCCCCGAAAAGCCACATACGTGCCTTGGTTAGTCCGATAAGTCGCTGCTGCCTGCTTGCTGCCGTCATTGTTGACTAAAAATGATGCTAACGGCGCACTGATGCCGCCGAGGTTGTCGCGATTCAGCAGATACGCATAGCCATCTTTGCCCATCGCAACCACCAGATGGGAAGGCGTAGCGCCTGGCACGTCCACAAGCAATGGACCGGAGGCACCCAGATCCCAGTTGTTAGTGTCAAGTTGGAGCCAATTGGTAGGAGCCCAGTAATCGCTGGGCTGTCCACTAAAGATCGGGCCCGGTTGAAACCGAATCACTGCTTCACCGCCGCCCCAGACCCCTCCAGTGTCCCAAGTGTTAGCCGTCGTGACAAATGGATTGGTACCGTCACTGGCGATGCCGCCAACTCCCCATATGGCGCCGCCGATGGCGCTGGTAGCCCATGCTGTCACGCTGGCTGGATTATTTATCGGCACGCCCACCAGCCAGCCATGATAGAGGCTGCAATCCCCCATGCTCCCGTATCCAACGTAAAGAATGTTGCCCACGATGCCCAGTGCAGGTCGTTGCTGTTGGATCGCTGCAGTGAAGGTCGTGCCGTTGTATGAGGCCGTCGCCTCCACGTCCACCGGCCAGCCTAGGTTGATGGCGCCTGTGTCCACGTTAAGAGAAATGATGTAATGTTTTTTGGTCGCGCCGCCATCGGGCGTAACCATTGCGTCCGAAAACAGCGCCCGTGAAGCAAGATCCACAACAGGCGTGCTGAGAATGCCCATGGAACCGACCTCAGTGCAGATGAAATCGGGTGCCGGCACCGGAGCGCCTACGTTTCGCTGCCATATAATGCTGCCGTTTAGGGCATCCAACGCATAAACGTTATTCGATTCGGTGACCACAATGATCATTGGGCCGCTTGGACCGCCCTCAATGTAAAGCGGCTGCGAGTAAACGTTGCCTACGATCGTACCGTCGAAATTTAAGTCGCGCGTTAGGTTCGCGGCAGCCGATTGCGTGAAGGCCGAGTCGATATAAAGGCCATCACGCGTACTATGGTTGTGATACTGGGTGACGTTGACCTGCGCGTTTGTAGGAACCACCGCGCTCCACAAACCTGCAGCGATAAGCGAGGAAATGGAAAATACCGTTCTCAAAGGTCTACACTCGATATCACTGCGCCCGTTCTATCGTGCAAACATGACGGTGTCAATTCAAGGAGTCGTTCTTCCTGTACGAGAATCGTAAAGTATTCCGCCGTCACTTACACAATCGCACCCGACATGTCGTTGGGTGCTTCACGAGAAGGGATCACGCGCTTTACCCCCGGTCCGTCTGGCCATTGTGGGAGCCGCACGAAATCACCGGCGTTCCAGACTACCAATCCGGAACGCCACAGCGTAACGCGTTTGCCAATCCTGCCTCTTTGGGTTGAGAGGCTCCAGGCCCCACCACTCCCAAGGCCAGTCGGCTCGGACAGAACAATCCCCGTTGTGGATTTCCACCATCAAGTCCCGCACCGGTTCCCAGCCCATGTCAAGCGCGACCTTCGTTCGAAGCTCCAGATCCACGCCTGAAACAAAAAGATGTCCTCCCGGACTAACTAGTCGTGCTACGTTACGCAGGCACCTTTCGGCATCTGCTCGGGGCATGTGACAAAGAAAGTTGCTCGCGACCACGATGTCTTGAGGCCCAAGAATGCCTATAAGTTCT
>QHRI01000053.1 GCA_003221375.1 Verrucomicrobiota bacterium | reverse complement strand
AGGTCGCTCCGGATGGACGAGCCGTCGCCGTCGATCTCGATCTTTCGCTCGTCGATGCGCGTGCGCCGAATTTGGGGTTCCGCAAAGCTGATATCGTGGCCGGACCAGTGGCGGCCGGGAGTTTCGATATCGTGACCGCCCGCGCAGTGCTTCACCATGTTGCGGACGCCGGAAAGGCGATCGCAAACCTCGTTGCAAGCTTACGGCCCGGAGGCGTCATCCTATTGATTGAGCCGGACTTCCTTCCGGTCACCATTGTCGAGCCACCCGAAGCGCGTGCGTTCTGGAGTGGCTGGCTTGCGTGGTCGCGTGATCGCGGAATCGATTATCAAATTGGTCGTACTCTCGCACCGAGATTGGCGGCCTTGGGACTCAAGCGAATCAGTGGTACTGCAGAAACGGCGATCTACAACGGAGGCAGTTTGTGGGCTGATTATTGGACACAGACCGTCAAAGAACTTCGCGAAGACTTGATAAGCTCTGGCAAGCTTAACGACGCACTGGTGGACACCTTTCTCAGCTATTGTGCCAATCCTGCCTGGTGGACGCAAACGATCGCTTTCACTGTGGTTCATGGCAACGCTCCCGTTCACTGAGTAGCAGAGCGAAATGCAGCCTCCGGGCGCTGTTGTGATTTGCGGTGAAACGAGTAATTTCCGGCGGTGCAGCGAGCCCGGGGTTTTACGTTAATCGAGATTGCTCTCGGTATCTTCATACTGTTGTTATTGCTTATGCTGGCAATACCTAGCTTTACCGGCGTAATAGCAAACAGGCGGCTGAAGCAATCACTGGACGACTTCAATAATCTCGTGCACAGGGCGCAGGAACTAAGCGTGGCTGAACGTCGCCCTTACTTGATTGCTTGGGACAAGAACGACGTGATCGTGCGACCCGAAGCTTTTGCAGAAGGTGAGCAGACTAACGCCAAGGCTGAGTTTCGTCCGGCCAGGGGCAGCATTCTAAGGCTCTCGTTACCGATGGCATTGGCGGAAAAATATCCGGCTGAATGGATCTTCTGGCCGTCGGGAACCTGCGAACCCGCGATCGTCCGCTTTCAAGGCCCTGCTGGTTCGTGGACGGCGAATTACTCGCCGCTGACCGCGCGTCCTGAGATTACAAATTATGCTGTGCGATAACGGAAGGAAAATTCGAAATTCGAAATTCGAAATTCGAAAGTTTAACTGTGCCTTTGCTCTCTATGAGGTTCTCCTTGGCATCACGATTTTTGCGATTGGCGTCATCGCGATGGGACACGCGGTCGAGAATTGTCTCAATGCGAGCACGATCAGTGCTGAAGAAGGCGTCGTGCGGCAGATTTTATCGAATTACATGGCGGAAATTCAGGCTACACGCGGTGTTCCCGATGATTCGAAGGAATTCAAGGTCAACAGCAATTACGGAGCAATAAAGGTTGTCCAAAAAGCCGCGGTAGCCGACCTGACGGAACCCGATAATACCCTTCTCGACGGGATTTACCTTGTTACGTTAACTGCTCAGTGGCAGCGGGGCGGTGTTGCCGAGTCAAAACAGATCCAGTTTTATGTTTACCGTCCAGGGTAAGGGGCAATCTCCTCGCATCCGTGGTTTCACGTTGCTCGAGATCATGCTTGCGGTGGCAATCCTCGGGCTGATGTCGGTGGCGATTTTTCGTTTTGTGCAATCGACCATGATCGCGTTGCGCGTTTCGTCCGATACAGTGGCCACGGACTCTCAATATGACGGGCTGCGCGATCTTCTCACATCGGAATGGCAAAGCCTCGGTCCCATTAGATCGAAAATGTACGGTGAACCATTCAAGCTTAACGATCGCGAGCGTGATTGGCTACGGTGGAGCTGCAGCGCTGGTCCTGGACTTCTTACTCGCTATGCGCTTGGCGACTTTACAGTCACTCTAGCGCTAAAACCGGAAAACGAAAAGAGCAAGCGGCTTGACCTCGGCTTTTTGCGAAAACCGAAGGATGATTCGGGCTTCGGAGAAGGTCATGAGACGTGGGTCCCATTGATTAAGAACGTGAGCAGTCTCCAGATCAGTTACTTTAGTCCGAACTTGAACAACTGGATCGATCGATGGTCAAACACGACCCAGCAGCCGTGGCTCGTAAAGTTGACAGTGGGACGCACTGATTCACCAGTGCCGTGGGAAGTGGTTATTCCGCTGAGGCGGACGCCGTACTAAGTAAGAATGAAGACTTCGAATTCGAAATTGCGCAGTGGCGCGGCACTGATGCTCGCGCTTTGGGCTCTGTTCTTGCTCAGCGCAATGATCATTTCATGGGCACTCGATATTAATTCCCGCCTGACTGTTTCGGGGAACGCAAGTCGCGTTTTGGACGCCGAAGCGATGGCGTCTTCGGGCGCCGACCTCGCATTGCATCCACTGGTCAAGCCTGATTCTGCTAACCTGCACAGACAAATGGGAAATCGAGAGAGTTACGATGTCCAAATGGTGGGCGAGTGCGGGCGAGTGAATTTGAATTTACTCGCGCCGGGAGGAGTCGAAAACACAACACTTAAGGAAATTTTACGCCAATATCTCAGCCTCAAAGGGGTGGAGCTGAATGATGCTGATACCATGGTAGACTCTTTGCTCGACTGGACGTCGCCGCCGGGACTTCACCGCCTGAACGCGTGTCCAGAGAGCGATGATTATCAACCGGCGCATGCCGCACTGACCTCGGTGGACGATCTAAAGAAAATCTGCGGATGGGCTGAATTTACTTCCAAACCGGGTTGGGACGAAGATTTTACTGTCAGCAATTGTGGGGGCGTGCTCGACCTTGGCTGGGCCTCCCGGGACATTTTGCGTGCTGTGGTACAAGCCTTCAGCACAGGGGGAGACGATAGAGTGGATCAATTTTTGCAACTCCGTCAAGGGTCCGATGGAGTTGATGGAACAGCTGATGACGGGCAGCTTAACAAGCAAACGGCTCTTACCGCGCTGGGCTTCCCGAATGGGCAAATGCCGCAGACTACAGGCCTAAATCTCGATTTCAAAACAACATTGGTCTTTCGCGCCACCAGCATAGGAAGATCTGGCGACATTACTCGTACTATCCAAATGATATTCTCAAAAGGACTCGGCACAGGCGGCGGCGGTCGCCCTCAGATAATGAGTTGGAAGGAGCTTTGATATCGAGCCACGGATGCCATCTATTGTCATAATTCCAACTGCGCACGGATGGAATTTTGTGCGCTCAGGCACGCCATCGCCGTCCCCCGAAGCTGCTGCGGACAAGATCAACCAGAACGGCTCGTGGAACGTGCGCAAACTGCAGACGCTCGGGGAAGCTGTGTCCTTGCTTTCGGCAACCGATGATTTTGTTCTCGGTTTGCCTGTTACTGCCGTGCTCGCCCAACGATTTCGCCTGCCGAGCGTCGATCCGGCAGAATTCCCTGAAATGATTCGGATTCAGATCGAGAAGGTGTTGCCATTTTCTGCCGAGGAGGTCACGACCGACTTTGAAGTAATCGAGCAAGATCAGAACGAAAGCGTGGTCTCAGCCGTTGCGATCAGAAATGAACAGCTTGCCGAGATTGCGGCCCCTTTGCTCGATCGCGGTTTTATCCCGCGACAGGTCACCGTCTATGCCGCACAGCGCGCCAGCACTTATGCCCCAAAGGGAAATGCCCTACTTATTTATCCGGAAGGCGAGACGCTGGTTTACGCTATGACAGAAAACGGCAAACTGAGCCTTGCGCGCGTATTTGAAAACGGCAACGGAGACCAACTGCAACTTGAGTTACCTCAGTTGCGAATGAGTGCCGAGCTGCAGGGCATCAATGCTTCCTATCCGAATGTGTTGCTGGATGAAAGCTGCCACGAAATGCGCGATACCGTGGAAGGAATTCTGGCCAGTCCCACCGAGATAGTTGGGATCGAGCTGCCACCCGCCGCAGTTAAACTGAACCTGCTGCCGGAAAGCTGGCGCCGCCGTCGCTCCCAATTGATCAGACAGGCGCAATGGCGAAAGCGACTCCTGTGGATAGGCGGCGCTTACCTAGCGCTTCTTCTACTTTTGGTTGCATATCTGGGCTTGCTCCGATTTCAAATCGGGGCAGTCGACCGCCGCATTGCACACGACGCTCCTGAAACGCAGTTCGTGCGCGCGACGGAAGCAAACTGGAAGGCACTGGCCCCGGCGATCGATGCGCGTTTCTACCCGGTCGAAATTTTGCTCCACCTTTTCGAAAGTCTGCCATCGCCTGAGGTGCGAATTACGGCGTACAATCAATCGGCACGGCAGATTTCCGTCGATGGCGAAGCGAATACAGCTGCTCTCGCTTATCAGTTCATTGAAAAAATTAAGAAGAATCCAGATTTGCGAGCCTTTCAATTCGACATGGCTGCGCCTCGTATTCTGCCAAATGATCATGCGCAATTCCGGTTGGAGGGGAAGCCGCGATGATGCCGGCCTGGTATCAACGGATGAATCGGCGCGAGCGTGTACTTGCGTGGGTCGCGGCGGGCACTGTATTTGCGTTACTAAATCTTTTTATTCTGGACTGGGTTTTCGGTGCGCTTGCCAGCGCACAAAAGCAAATGGCGACGCGCAGGGCCACGTTGTCCGAACAGGCTCTTTATGTGAAAGAACGAGACCTGTGGACGAAACGCGACGAATGGATCCGACAGCATCAACCAACCCTAAAGGATCCGGCAGAAGCTTCCGCGCTCCTTGATCAAATAAAGGAGGTAGCCGGCAAATACAATATTTTAGTGGAGAATCCCGCCATTGGTTCCGGGGAAACCACACCGAATCATCAGACGGTTTTTGTTTCCATTGAAACAAAGAGCCCGTGGCCGCCTCTGGTTCATTTTCTTTATGACGTACAGAGACCGGATGCCTTCATCGTGTTTGATAATGTTAATCTGGCGATTGATAGCAACGATCCCACAATGATGCGCGGCAAATTCAAGATCGCCCGCTGGTTTGCTCCAGCGCAACGAACGAAGTAATATAAAGTGATCCGTTTATGAAATATTCACTTACCCTAATATCCGTTGCCAGCCTGCTCGGAGTGACGTGTGCGCAGGGCGAGGATGTTCTGCCACCGCTTTTTACCTACGATCGTTATTCAAAGATGGTGGATCATTCACCTTTTGCGGTCGCAACGGCGGTGGCGGCGCCCGAAGCCACGCCTGATTTTGCGAAGGACCTTTACGTGGCGAACGCAGCGCACTCGCCCGATGGCGATTTGGTAACGCTCGCTTCGACTTCCGATCACGGTTTCAAGAAATATCTTACCACTAAAGACCCCGTGGACGGTTATAGCATAGCCAATATTGAATGGTCGGAGCGTGTCGGTGCGACAAAGGTAACGATCAGCAAAGACGGAAATTTTGCGACAATCACGTTTAACCAAGCACTTCTACAGCAAGCTGCGCCAAACGGTGCGTTGGCCGGAAGGACGCTGATTCCCCCGGCACCTAACATTCCTGGCCCGTCGGGTCTACCGAAATTACCAGCGGGATTGCCTCCGGAGGTGCAACAGTTGACACCTTCGCGACAGCTTCGAACTCCCCACGTCCGGGGGTTAATTGAACGGAGTCCGAGGGGCGGTGCGGCAAAGGGCGCTACCAGGTCGCCGGGCGCTAAGAATTAGAATAATGTTTTTGGCAGCTTAACCGCCGCCCCAATCGTCGTCTGCCGTGTCAGCCTGGCGATCCGCCCCGGCAGAATACAAGTCGTAGCCGCTCGGATTTTTGAGACCGGGGCTGCGATAAATGTACTCGTTTCCCCAGGGATCCTTTGGCAGCTCTCTAAATAACTGATACCACCGGGCAGGTCTGGGATCCTTGTCCGGCTGAGTCACCAATGCCTGCAAGCCTTGCTCGGTGGTCGGATAAAAGCCGTTCATGCTTTCGTACAGCTGCAGTTGTGTCTTGATGGCCTGGACGTCCGCTTGGACCCGCATCGTTTTCGCGATGGCAGTAGTGTTGCCGAGTTTTGAAATCGCCACTCCCAATATGATGACGATGATGCTCACCACGAGCATGATCTCAAGCAGCGTGAAGCCCTGTTGTTTTCTTTTCATTCTCATTTCGATAAAGGAGTCACCCCTCCCTTCTGTGCGCCGTAACACTACCTTGCTCTTTAAGAATTTCTAGTGTCCGGTGCGCAATAGATAATCGGACTTGTCCCAGATATATTTTAGCTGAATTTGCGTGGCCCGAATTGCCGAAGCTCCGGTACCAGTGGCGTTCCCAACGGCCAAATCGTTCGTCCCCACTACCAAGCTTGCGGCCGGCACAATTTTCTGAGCGCGAAGCCATCCGGTGTAGCTAAAATGCATCTCAGTAGAGAGCGGTGCTGCTTCTCCCCTGTACGCTGGATCTGCAAGGTCTGGCAGCGTCAGGGAAGCGGGACCGATGTCCTGGCCGTTAAGATAAATTTCCGGTGGAACGTCGACGCGTGGGTTGGCGATCTCGAAAGTCAATAGCGCCGTCAGCGGTTGCGCCTCGATCGGAAATTGAAACGTGGCGCTCTCTTGTGTTTGTCCGTCGATCCGGATTGGCTCTGCAGCAAGTGTTGCAGTAACGGTTCCAAAATTCTCCACGTCGTCAGGTGGCGCGTGCAGTGTCGCCACCGATGAGAAAGGTTCGGGAATCACATCGCGGTGTTCCGCGTTCACAGGATGCACGACTTCGCTGCTCGTCATCCAATCGAGGTACGCTGCGCGCACGGTTTTTCCGTCCCCAGGGACTTCAATATCGATGGAAGAGGCACCGCTCATCGGAATGAGCACCGAATCAGAGCTCGGCAGATTCATTCCGGCGCCAAGCGTGCCGGAGCGCAAAACATGTGTGCCGGATTCGTCCCAGGCGACTACTTCAGGCTGCTGTTCCGCCTTGTCATCAAAGAACAAGCGAAAGAAAAGGACCTTGTAATCCGGGCCTGGTTGCGCAACGCGGATCCGAAAAACGCTCTTGGTCGCGGAAGCGCCTTCTGTCGTTTCAGCCGGCAGGAGGGTCAGCGCCTCAACCCAGGAGGGAGCGTTCTGTATTTTTGAATTTTGAGCTGCGTTTTGGCGCAGATCGAGCCAAGCGCTCTCCGGGACTGGTTGCTCGGTCGTTGCGTTAGCGGGAGCGGGGAGAGCATCTGTCAACGCTTCCTGTGCGTTGACATGGCAGGTCGCAACGAACAGTATCGCAAAGACAACGCGAAGTAACATTGGGCGGGCCGAGGTTATTCGAGCACCTGTTTGATTGCAAGC
>QHRI01000052.1:1186-9721 GCA_003221375.1 Verrucomicrobiota bacterium | reverse complement strand
TTGGCACGTTAAAGACGTAACGACGGCGAAAAGTTGGTACGATCACCCAGGCGAGTATGGCCAGCGCTGCTAAAAGTAGTCCCCCGACAACCCACATTCTGTTTCTCGCCAGAATGCCGGACGGCGCCGCTTTAGCAGGCGCGATTTCTACGGCGGGACTGGCGGAAGCGCTCGCTTGCGCGGCAGCCGTGTGATCATTTTGTTCCGTGGAAGCAGGCGATGTCTGCGGTGATTCAGCAGGGGCCGCCGCAGCCGTCGAATCACTGCTACCTGGTGTCGTTGCCGAGGCCGGCGGCTTTTCCGGCTGAGCGCCTGTTCCCGACGCAGAGTCGTTCGCGGATGAAACGGAAGTCTGCCCAGTTGTTGGTCCAGCGCTGGCGATATCCAGCCCGCCACTTGGCGCGCTCATCGTTGAGCCCAAAGCCAGCCCTTCACTCTTCGTGGTTTCGCCTTGGCCATTTGCAGCAAAGACTTTGTCTGGAATAGGACTCGGCTCAACCGCTGGACTCCCCTCAGCCTGCGCTGTGTCGAACGCGGGCGTCGGCATGGTCGCAGCTGCCGGCTTCTGCATCCAACCAACATCGTAAAAAGCATCCGCGAAAACGCTGTTGAGCGCCGACGAATAAATCTTATTGGCCGAAGCAGTCCAGTCACCGGCCTTCTCCGGATTGTTATGTTGAAATTCCCAAGCCGCCTGAGCGTAATAAAGTGCAGGCGTATCCCCGGTAAATTGAAACTCATCCATCATCGCGTGTGCGCGACTCTCTTTTCCTTCGAGCAAAAGCGTCATGTAAATCTTGAATTTGATGAGCTCCGCTGCCTGATTTTTATCGCCTCCAGGGGTGCGTTTGTACAACGTCTCGAAACGGTCCCGCGCTTTCGCATATTCCTTCTTCTTAAAGGGAATTTGCGCCAGATTATATTGAGCCTCGCGAAGTTTCGGATCCAGCTTGGCTGCCTTCTTAAATGCCGCTTCCGCCTGGTCGAACTGCTCCTGCTGCATCAGAATCTCGCCGCGTAAATTAATCGTCGCCGCCTGGTTCGGATCGGCTTGGTCCGCTTCATCGACCAGCTTAAGGGCCGTCGCCAAATCGCGCTGTCGCAGCGCCTGCTGTGCTTGCTCAAACTTTGCGCGGGCGATGGCCTTCGACTTCTCCGTGCGCTCAGCAGCCGTCATGAGCGGCAACGAAGGCCGCGCTGCGCCGGCTGGTTTTTCCAGCCAGCCAACTTCGTAAAGTGATTCGGCGAAAAGTTTATTCAGTTGCGGTGGAAAATTCTTCTCTGCGACGCTGATCCAATCTTGGGCTTCTTTTTGATTCTTCTTTTGCAGCGCAACGGCCGCCTTCACATAATCAACCGCCGGTGTATCAGGCGAAAGCTCCAACTTGGCCTGGATAGAATCGACCATGTTGTCTTTCCCCTCCAGAAGATACGTGAGCAGGATTTTGTAATGGATCAGCTGCGAAGCTTCTTTTGCCAGATCGGATTCACCGTTGGAAAGGAGTTGTTCGAAGCGATTTCGCGCTTCTGTCCAATCTTTTTTGAGAAATGGGATTTCCGCCAGGTTGAAGCGTGCGTTCCAAAACTTGGGATCGATTCGGGCAGCGTCCTGCAGTGCTGCCTCCGCTTGATCGTAATTGCCCTGACGCATTAAGATCACGCCGCGCAGGTTCTTTGAGGCGGCCAGATCAGGTTGGCGGGCATCAATGGCATCAAGCTGTTTCAGCGCCTCCGCGAATTTATTCGAATCGAACGCGCGGAACGCGGCGTTGTACATTTCCTCCAACTCCGCTTTCGTCGGGGCGACATTTTCCGCTCCAAACGAATCTGCGACGAATAACCTAAGCACCACCGCGGCGACTGCCGCCATCCCCCACACTCTCATGAGGTAGCGACTGAAACCCTATTCAGCGCATCTGACAAGTGGAAAGTTGTTCCTGTGAGTCGATTTTTCAGCTCCCTTCGGAAAAATCCGTGCGTGAGAAACGTAAGGTGCGAGTATCCCGAGCGGCTGCAAATCAGCCATTGAGGTTCGCCACGATGCGCAATCCTTCCAAAGTAAGGTTCGGATGAACCAAGCCCATCTCCGGTAATCCTCGCGCGATTAGTCGCGCGTATCCGCCGGTGGCCACGACGTGAACCTTCTTACGCGGAAATTGCTCCGCTCTAATTTGAGAGAGGATTTCGCGAATCAATCCGCGATAGCCGAACACGGCCCCGGACAACATTGCCTGGATTGTCGACTTACCTATCGCGTGTCGCGGTTCTTTCAATGAAAGCTTCGGCAAGAGCGCCGTTCGCTTATAAAGGAAGTTAGTCATCGCTTCGAGCCCTGGCGCAATGACGCCGCCGACATAAGCCCGGTGCTCTGAGACGATATCAAAGGTCACGGCCGTACCGAAATCTACCACGATGGCGGGGCAGCCGTAGAGTGCTGTGACCGCTGCAGCATTCGCCAGCCGGTCAGCGCCAATCGATTGCGGCTTGGGATAATCAATCTCAACGCCCAGCTTCAGCTTCCAATCCAACCAGAGCACCTTCCTTTTTCCCGCAGCCTTTAAAATCGCGGAGTTCTTCGCGGGCACTACCGAAGAAACGACCACCTTTCCGACATTTCGCCTTCTAAGAAATCGGGAGACGAAACGACCTGAAAGACTGCCGGTAACGATCCGCGTCGGCGTAAAGACTCGCTTTGCCGACGCGAACGCAATTTTTACATATGAATTGCTGATATCGATCAGCAGATAGTCTGAGCCACGCGCCACGATCAAGATGCAGACACCTAACGTCATGCGACGTCAAGCTCCTCTACCATCGACCACGTCTTGGGTGTAGGGCGCCTGTCCTTACGCGCAGACGCGAAATTAGATCTGCGACTGAGGACACCCGCCGCTACATCATCCTGGGCGGCACTCAAGCAAACTGGCTCCTGGCAGCTTGCGACTCACTTTTGCAACGCGTAGCGTCGCGTTGTGAGAGAACTCGTGCACCGCCCTCGTCGCTTGCGCCGTTCACCTGCTTTGCGAAATCTCGTGCGCGAGACACATTTGAGTGTCCACAATTTCGTTTTGCCGCTTTTTGTAAGTGAAAAGGTGGCACAGCGCAGGCCCATCGCCAGCATGCCAGGCGTTTTTCAGTTGCCTGTAAAGGAAATTGCCGATGAAGCGCGCGCCGCGGAGGACCTGGGACTGCAAGCCGTTCTGCTTTTCGGAATTCCTAAAAAAAAAGACGAACAGGCCAGCGGCGCGTACGCCGAAGACGGAATTGTCCAAAAAGCGCTGCGAGTCATTAAGTCAAAATGCCCGGATCTTGTCACTATCACAGACGTCTGCCTGTGCGAGTACATGAGTCATGGCCACTGCGGTGTCACAAACATCGATGGAGACCATTTCCACGTGCTCAACGACGAGACTGTCGAGTTGTTGGCGAAGACGGCGCTCTCTCACGCTACAGCTGGCGCAGACATTGTGGCGCCGAGTGACATGATGGATGGCCGCGTCGGCGCGATTCGCGCGGCGCTCGACGCCACGGGCTTCGACCAAACTGCCATTATGAGTTACGCAGCTAAGTTTGCATCGGCCTTCTACGGACCGTTTCGCGAAGCTGCGGAAAGCCCGCCGCAGTTTGGTGATCGGCGCTCTTACCAGATGGATATTGCCAATGCCAAGGAAGCCTTGCGCGAGGTAGCTCTCGACATCGATGAAGGAGCGGACATCGTGATGATAAAACCTGCATTGCCGTACATGGACATCCTCTGGCGAGTCCATGAGCGGTTTGGAAAACCAACCGCCGTTTATCATGTGAGTGGCGAGTATGCGATGGTGAAAGCCGCCGTCGAGAAAGGGCTTCTGAACGAACGCGACGCCGTTCTGGAGATCATGACTGCGCTTAAGCGAGCAGGGGCAAATATCATTGTCACCTATTGGGCACGCGAACTCGCGAGATGGTTGCGGGAATAAAGCGCGCCGGCGGCGAAACGGAGAGACACGCTCGATTGAAGCGGCTAGCGTTTCTCTGGGCACAGGCCCAAGGGTACTCAGCGTGCGCAATGGAGGTGAGTCTGCCAAAATGCCGATATCGTGCCGACATCGCCGCGTACCGACTGACGCCTGAGAAAATTGGATCGACAGCAATCTTCGAATGTAAACAGGCACTGTGCGATCTGCGGCGAGATAATTGCGTGAGCCACGCTGCTCGCCAGCAGCTCGAAACGATCTGCCAACGCCGTCAGCTTCTCGAAAAGCGCCTTCGCGCCCATTATCCGAACTTGCGAAACGGCGATTCTCTATTTCCGGAATTCGATTTGCCTGATTTAACTGTCATCGGCCACCGCGGTTACCAGCGACTCCTGCGGCAGTTGCATGCCTTGCAAAATCGCCTCTATGATTGCACCAAGTTCGACAAATTACTTCGCTACCGCTGCGCAAATTTGTATTTCCTCGTTCTGCCTCGGGAGTTATTCCGCGATTCGGAGGTTCCGGTCGGCTGGGGCGCTCTTGTAGAAGTTGATGGTGCACTCACAGTCGTCCGAAACCCGATCTGGCACGAAACTACACCCGAGATTCACATGCGGCTTTTGCACCGAATCGCTGTGGCCGGGACACGAGTAATTAATCGAAAATTGGAAATCACATTCAACGACATTATCGCCGGACGCTGATCCTATTTAAGGCAATTAAAACGCGCGCATGGGTAGGGCGGGCAGTCCCCTGCAGCGCGGCCTACCGACGCACAAGCAAATTGTGCCCTGTCATCGCCTTCGGTTGCGGCAATCCCAGTAAATACAAGAGAGTCGGCGCCACGTCGGCGAGAATTCCGTCTTCGCACCGAAATTGTGCAGCATCGCTGGCCAGGTAAATGAAATGCACAAGGTTGCTCGTGTGCGCGGTATTGGGCGAACCATCGGCATTGCGCATCTGTTCGCAATTGCCGTGGTCGGCAGTCACGATGGCTTTGCCGTCGAGCTCGAGGAGGCTTGGAATGATCCGCGCCATGCATTTATCCACCGTCTCTACCGCTTTGATTCCTGCTTCGACGACGCCTGTGTGGCCGACCATGTCAGGATTTGCGAAGTTTAGTATAATCAGATCGTAGTTCGCCATTTGCGCGACTACTTCGTTGGTGACTTCCAACGCACTCATCTCCGGTTTCAAATCGTAGGTGGCGACCTTCGGTGACGGAATCAGTTTGCGATCCTCGCCCGGAAACGGTTTCTCGATCCCTCCGTTAAAAAAGTAAGTCACATGCGCGTACTTTTCCGTCTCGGCGATGCGCAATTGCCGTTTGCCGGCCGCGCTGACGATTTCACCCAAAATGTCGGCGAGCTCTTCCGGCTCAAAAATAAAGGGAGAAGAATAGGTCACATCATATTGCGTTAGCGTAACAAAATGGACCTGCGGCCAGACCTCGCGGTCAAAGCCATCGAAATCCTTCAGCAAAAATGCCTGTGATAATTGGCGGGCACGATCAGCGCGGAAGTTGAAGAATAAAACCACGTCGCCATCATTCACCCGCTGCTCATTTGTGTAAGAAAAAATCAACGGCGGCATGAACTCATCCGTTTTGCCGTTTTTGTATTGTTCAGCCACGGCCGCCGACGGCGAGGATTTGCAGATTTCGCCGCGACCGAGAACGACCGCGTCCCACGCTTTCTTGGTGCGGTCCCAGCGCCGATCGCGATCCATTGCAAAATACCGGCCCACAACCGTGACAATTTGCCCTCCGCTTTTCTCCAGTTCTTTCTCGCAAGTCTTTAGATAACGGGCGCCACCGGTCGGTGAGGTGTCGCGCCCGTCGGTGAACGCATGAACGAAGATTTCGGTAACGCCTGCGTCATGCGCCGCGTCCGCAAGCGCAACCATGTGCGAGTAGTGGCTGTGCACACCGCCGTCTGAAACCAACCCCAGCAAATGAAACCGATGACCGCGCGCCTTGGCAAAGGTTTCCTGCAAAACGCGATTACGCGTTAGTTCGCCCCCTTTGATTGCCTTGTTAATTCGCGTCAGGTCCTGGTAAACGATCCGGCCGGCTCCCAGGTTAAGGTGGCCGACTTCTGAATTGCCCATTTGTCCTTCCGGCAGACCAACGTCAGCTCCACTTGCGCTCAATTTGGAGCCTGGATAATCCCGGTAAAGCTTGTCATGAAATGGAGTCGACGCGAGAAGGGCTGCATCCCCATTTTCCTTGCGCTTGTTCTTGCCTGCCGGATTAATGCCCCAGCCGTCACGAATGATAAGCATTACCGGACCAGCCATACGTCGCGCACTTTGCCGATGAATGAGGAGATCGACAAGCGGTTCTTTCAACTCCAGCGCGGCATTTGCGGCGGCCACAGACCGCCACTACAGGGAAGATAATGAAGTGGCGTAACCAGTTACTGGCACTTTTTTGTCTCCTCGCCTTTGCTGGAATTGGCGTTCTTTATTTCCAGCACTGGGTGATTCGGAAGCCTTTCGGAATTATTCTGTTTGTCGGAGAAGGCCTTTCCCCCGCTCGGCTTGCCCCCAGCCGCACCTATGCTGCTGGCGCTGGCACACGCCTGAACCTGGATTCGATGCCTCATGCAGCTTTGGTGATGAACTATTCGAAAGATTTTGCCGCTCCGGACCAGGCAGCCGCCGCAACCGCAATTGCGACTGGCGAAAGAGTGGCCAATCGCGCCGTTGCAATCAACGGAGACGGAAAAGCAATCAAGACCATCATTGAGTTAGCGCGGGAATACGGGCGTGCCACAGGACTCATAACGGACACAAAGCTCACCGATCCGACCAGCGCGGCCTTTTACGCCCACCCCGTCGAGTCTTCCCATTACGAAAAGCGGAGAAAGACAGGATAGTCGCGATCTCTTACTCCAGCTCCGTAGCAACGGGTTCGATATTGTTCGAACCCGAGCCGAGCTAGACGCAGTTCCCGCGTGGCGCCGTCCGAAACTGGTCGGTGTCTTTAGTAAAGAGGATCTCGCATTCGTGAACCAGGTAGAAGAAAGAAGTCAGCAACCAAGCCTGTCAGATATGGTGCGGCGAGCAATCCAACTACTCCAATATAACGTTGGCGGGTACCTGCTGGTGGTTGATGCAGGGCTGGCACGGAAGGCAGCTGAGGGAAACAACGGGGAAAGGACGCTGGGCCAAACGGTCGAGCTAGATCGTGCAGTTGGCGTTGCGCGAAGCTATGGCGGAGAAAAATCAACCATCATAGTCTGCGGCGATGTGGCCATTGGCGGATTAAGCCTGAACGGATTTCCTTTTCGTAAAGATAGCGGCATTGCGCTCCTGGGCTTTAATTCCGCGGGTCAGCCTTGGATTACCTGGGCAACCGGTCCGAACGGCGATAAATCGTATGGAGCAGCGAAAATACCAGGGAAACAAGATGAAAACCCGAGCAAACAATCCCAAACGGAACAGTCGGAGCCGGCGGCGTTTTATACAAAATCGTCGTTAGTCACTGTCGAAGATGTCGTGGCGTTTGGAAACGGCCCGGGAACGGACGCCTTGCAAGGAGTAATCGAGAGCACCAAAGTGTTCGAAATTCTACGCGATGAACTCTAGCGGAAAATGACGAAATCCGAAGGCCGAGTATGGAATGAACCCCGAATGACATAATGGAAAAACCGTTGGCATGCACGCGTTGAGGCTTCGTCATTCGTGCTTTGTCATTTGAGTTATTTCACCCTTTCCCTGTAAGGTAGCCCTAACTCATAGAGCGCGATTTCCTGCTCAAGCGTCGCAGCCAAGGAATTATCGCCCTGCATCTGTGCTACCCGCGTAGCGGCCCGGGCATTTTCAATCGCCTTTTCAAATTGCCCGGCTTCTGCATATCCGGCGGCCAATGTGCGCAGGACAAGCGCGTTGGTGCCTCCCGAAAGTTGATCGGCTTGTCGAGCAAGTTGGATCGCCTTGAATCCGTCGCGGAACGATGCATCCGGACATGTCTCCAGCAACCACGCCAGATTGGCTAGGGCCGACACCGATTGAGGAGAAATAACCGCGGCCCTTTCGTAATGGCCGATAGCCTCCGCAAACTGGCCGCTTTCATCAAGGGCAATGGCGAGGGTGGTGTGACAGTCCGGATGGTCTGGCCTAATTAATAAGGCAGCTCGAAAATGCTCGATTGCACCGTCGAGTTGGCCCTTCTCAAGCAGAGCATGGCCAAGACCGTAACGAGCAAGAAAGTAGTCGGGGCGTATTGCCACCGCTTTTTGATAGTGAACGATCGAATCGTCGATTCGTTTCTTCTGAAGCAGAGCATTGGCCAAAGCCACCTGAGCATCTGGATCATTCGGTTGCCTCGCGACCGCCTTATCGCAATACAAGATTGCCTCGTCCACTTCGCCTTTACCGAGAAGAGCGCTGCCTAGATTGTAATCGGCATCCCAAAAGTTGGGCTGCATTTGCAACGTTGTCCGGTAATGCGCAATCGCCTCGTCTAGCTGGCCTTTTTCGAACAACGCGATGCCCAAATTGTTGTGAGCCATCCAACAACCAGGATTTCTCGCTAGAGTCGTGCGCCAGAGCGTTTCGATATCGCCGTACATTG
>QHRI01000052.1:0-1167 GCA_003221375.1 Verrucomicrobiota bacterium | reverse complement strand
GTTCTTAAACGTATCGGCCAAATTGACCAGACCGGCAGACGCCAAAGCGATCGGACCGATACAGGCGAGATACTGGTAATGATCGGCCACAAACGTGTACCGAAACGTATAAAGCATGATGAAGCCCAGCACGGGACTCAGAGTTGCAACGAAAAAGCCCGCTGCGACCTCTACGCTGCGCCCCACATATCGACGCAGAAAGTACATTGCCACGCATAGGGTCAGTCCTGCTAACAGCCATACGTAACTGAGAAAGTGAGTCGGCGTGATATCCCATCGCGGGTAAATAAATGTCAGTCTGGATGGCCAGATGAGTTTGCTTAGATAAAACCAAACTGCCCGGCTCGCGACGAGAACCCGCTCGATTGGGCTCAGAAATGTAAAAACGGCACGACTGGTCCCCTGGTGGTAACGCTCCCACCACATCGCAAATGCGCCCATGGCGAAACCGAGAACAAGGAACGGTACGATCTGGAAAATTCGCCTCCAGCGGATGGGTTTGTTCTGCAACCACAAGATCAAAAACAAGGCCGCCGGCAACGTGCAGGCCGTTGTCTTGGCCGAAAGCGCAAGGAGATAAAGAATCAAGGCCAACCCATAAAACAGCCAGCGCCGCTTCGTGCGTTCGTTGATAAACGCAATCCACGCCAGCAGTGTGAGCAAAAAGAAAAACGCCATTAGCACATTTTTTCGTTCTGTGATCCACGCCACTGATTCCACTTGCACGGGATGCAAGGCAAAAATTGCTCCCGCCAGCCATGCTCCCGGCACCTTCAATCGAGCTAGTACCGACCAAACGAGCATGGCGTTGGCGATATGCAGCAGAAGATTTACCCAGTGATAACCTGTTGGGTTTAGTCCCCAAAACGCGTGTTCGACGCGAAACGTGGTATAAACCAACGGGAAATACTGCGAAGGCGAATCAAACGAGAACCAGATACGTCGTAAACCATCCGGGGCCGTCAGTAGCTCATTCTTTGTTATGTAGACATCGTCATCCCAGAGGAACCCACCGTTCCATGCAGGGCGATAGACCAGAATCGTGAGGACCGCCAAGACAAGAGCGCAAGCGATTGCGCCACGTCGTGAAGAAAAAAGACGCCCGGCAATTTCGTGCATAAACTACGTGCGACTCACGCGAATTGACGCAAACGGATGCCTTCCACG
>QHRI01000422.1 GCA_003221375.1 Verrucomicrobiota bacterium | reverse complement strand
GTATCTGAGCACAAAACTCGTCGGTCCCAGGACCGCGCCATCAACACCGCCGGGAATTTGCTGGCGAAAGCGCGAGTCTTCCCGGCGCAATTTCAAAAGATCGATGTGCAGATCGTAAACCTGGCGATTCTTTTCGCGCTCGGAGAAATCGAGTTTGCAGCGAGCGAACACTTTCGGATCGTCCGGCGCGGGCAAAGTTGTTAGCGCTTCTTCTTTAGTAAGCGACAGGAATGGCGCCAGCCATTCGGCGCGGCCGTTCCGAATGGCATCGCGCACCGAGGCATCGCCAATGTCGGCGAAGAACATGAATGGGTTGGACGCGCCGAACTCCTCTCCCTGGAACAGCAGCGGCGTCCAGGGCCCAAGCAAGAGAAGCGCGGTCATCGCGCGATAGCGTCCGAATGAAGTTTGAAAACGGACTCGTTCACCCGGTCCGGTGTTCGCGATTTGATCGTGATTTTCGATGAAACAAACGAAAGCCTCCGGGGGAATCCCGAAAGCGGGAGCTCCCCGCAATGCTTTCCGCCATGACAGCGCCTGACCCTGATAAAGAAAACCGTGTTTCGCGGCGGAAATAAATTCCTGCGGCGCGCCTGTGTAATCTTCATAGTAGGCTTCCTTCCGACCGGTTAATGCGATAACGGCGCCGTGATGAAAGTCGTCGTTCCACATGCCATCCAAATCGTCGCCGCCTTCGATACGCGGCCGCACCATCCTGGGTTCCTGCCTATCGTTCTCGGCAATCAGAATAATTGAACGCGGAGTCGCCGCCTTGCGCGCCGCTCGCCCCACCTCGCCAATGATGTACTCGCTGGATCGATCGCGGACCGCGTGTAACGCGTCGAACCGGAAACCATCGAAATGAAATTCCTCGATCCAATAGCGTCCGTTGGTGATGAAGAATTCGCGAACTGGCGCTGAATTCGGTCCATCAAAATTAACGGCGTCGCCCCATTCATTTTCGTTTTCGCGAGTCAGATAGTCGTCGGAAAAAGCGCCGAGATAATTTCCATCAGGACCGAAGTGGTTATAAACGACATCGAGAATCACGCCCAGGCCTAACGAGTGCGCGCGATCGATAAAGCTGCGCAAATCATCCGGCACGCCGTACAGATGGGTAGGCGCAAACAGATTCACCCCGTCGTAGCCCCATCCGAATTCCCCGGGGAAATCGGCGACCGGCATCATCTCAATCACGGTGATTCCGATACGCGCTAACTCGCCCAATTGCTGGGCAGCGGCGTGCCACGTTCCTTCTTTCGTGAACGTGCCGATGTGCATTTCGTAGATGACCTGACCCGGGATCTGGATACAAATTCTCGCCGCTGTTAACGCGAAACCGATAGCGAGCGCCTGTGGCAGCGTTGGCAGAACCGGAAAAATATCCATCCTCTTCAGCTTCCAGCTCGTGGAATGTCCGGCTTGAGTCTTTTGCCGCGCTTTCTTCGAGAACGAGATCAACATGCTGGGCCTTTGGCGCCCAGAGGCGGAAATGTGTTTGGTCAGGACCGATCAGTTCCGCGCCAATCGGATAACGACGCTGTATCCGGCGAATTTCTAGCTTCTCTTTTGACATTGGTGTTAAGAAGATGCGAGTCCGCGCAAGAGAAGCAAGGAATCCAAACTGCATCATGATGAACGCAGCTGAAAAACTGGAAACGCGCTGTGTGATTGTCGGTGGCGGACCGGCGGGGATGATGGCTGGTTATTTGCTCGCACGAGCAGGGATAGAGGTTGTCGTGCTGGAAAAGCACGCCGATTTCAATCGTGATTTCCGAGGTGATACGATTCATCCGTCTACTCTGGAACTGATATATGACCTCGGGTTGCTCGATGAATTTCTCAAACAGCCGCATCAGGAGGCGCGAGAATTGCGCGCGGTAGTTAACGGTCAAGCTGTGCCGGTCGCCGATTTCACGAAGCTTCCCACGCACTGCAAATTCATCGCGTTCATGCCACAATGGGATTTCCTGAATTTTCTCGCCAGTCACGCCAAAAGGTTTCCAACTTTCCAACTCCACATGGAAACGGAAGTCGTGGATTTGTTGATGGACGGGTCCCGTGTGACGGGCGTGCGCGCGAAGACGCCGACGGGCGAATTGGACGTGCGCGCCGACCTTGTTATTGGAGCGGACGGGCGGCATTCGATTGTTAACAATCGTGCAGGTTTTGAGCGACGCGAGTTCGGCGTGCCAATCGACGTTCTTTGGATGCGGATCTCAAAAAAAAGCGATGATCCCGAACAATCACTTGGTTTTTTTCAACACGGCAAGCTACTCGTGCTACTCGACCGCGATGACTATTGGCAGGCCGGCTTTGTCATTCCCAAGGGTCAGTTCGACGAGATCCAGGAACGTGGGCTGACGCAATTTCAAAACGAGATTGTCAGCTTCGCCGGTTTTTTACGCGACCGCGTGGCCGAGTTGGACGACTGGTCGAAGATCAAATTACTCACTGTGCAAGTGAACCGCTTGCGAGAGTGGTGCTGCCAGGGATTGCTTTGCATCGGCGATTCTGCGCACGCGATGTCACCGGCCGGCGGTGTCGGAATTAATCTTGCCATTCAGGACGCAGTCGCGACCGCAAACTTGCTCGCCGAAAAGCTCCTGCGCGGTCCGGTTCATGTTGACGACTTGCGAGAAGTGCAGGCGCGCCGTGAATGGCCAACCCGCTTGATTCAGGGGATGCAGATCTTAATTCATCGCCGAGTTGTTACTGGCCGGAGCTCTGATGAGAAAGAGGCTTCGCTTCCGTTTGTGTTCCGGTTGCTGAAATGGTTTCCAATTCTTCGTCAAATCCCGGCGCGTTTCATCGGACTCGGACCGCGCCCGGAACATATCCACAGCCCGATCGCGGTCAGGTAAGAAAAACTTCAAATCCATCTCACAGATATGCGCTGCTGTAGCCACGGCGCTGTGTCGCCGTGTTCTTCGGGGGCAACAATGTCGGCGGGAGCGCCTCGACACAGCGAGGCGTCTACAACCAATAGTTTCTTGCAATTCTGAATCCGATTGAGACGCCGACTGCATCAGAAACAAAAATGAAAAATGAATCGTCTGCACCCCCGTTGTCGGGTGAAGTTCCATTTCCTTCTACCAATCCACTTGTCTCACGGGCACTCAGCGCGTTAGAGCTGCTGTTCGGCGCATTCGTCGTTATCGGTCACAATGTTTTTCGCATTGTGCCGAACGAAGTCATCGTCCTTTG
>QHRI01000421.1 GCA_003221375.1 Verrucomicrobiota bacterium | reverse complement strand
GTTTATCATGTGGGGCGAAGTCGAGACATCCCGTGAATTTGACCCTGAGTTAAGCTACGGGGTTCCTCGACTTCGCCCGGAATGACGTTTGCGAAATGCACGCTAGGATGTTGATACTCCAACGAGTTTTTATTGCTGTCTTCGGTCTGATTGCAACGGCGCAGTTCGCGCATGCCGATTCACCGAGCGTGACAGCGGTTTTAAATAGCTCCGAAGCAGCTCTGGGCGAAACAATCCAGTTGGAAATTCGAATCACTGGAGCGCGTGGCGCAGAGGCGCCTGATGAGATCATGGTCGACGGTCTCGAAATTCACCGAACGGGAACTTCCCAGCGCATCGAGATGAACAATCTCAGCTTAACCTCAAGCGTGATATACGATTATACGGTGATGCCGCTGAAAGCGGGAAGATTTACCATCCCGCCTCAAACAATTCGCATCGGAAATAATTCGCTTCGCACACCGGCATTGACGTTAAACATCGCCGATTCGGGCGGCAGCTCGTCTGGCGGTGGTTCGTCCAGCGCCCGGCCTGGTCGTGACACACAGGCAGCCGGCGCGAACAACCTGATCTTTGCCGAGTTGATCGTGCCGAAAAAGATAGCCTACGTCGGAGAGATCGTTCCTGTTCAGATTCGAATGGGATTTGATCCGCGTGTCCGTCCCCGGCTGATCGAGCCTCCCGAAATCACCGGACAAGGGTTTACTGCGCAAAAATTGCAGGAATCGAGCCAAAGCGCGGAAACAGTCGGGGGCAGATCTTACGAAGTCGTGACCTACAAGACTGCGATTGCTGCGGCACGCGCGGGCAAATTTGAGATCGGACCAGTAACAGCGAAAGCCCAGGTTATCGTTCCTCGCAGGCCGAGTGCGCCACGCGCGCACCCGCGGTCGCCGTTTGACATGTTCAATCAAGACGACCCATTTTCCGATCCCTTCTTCTCGAATCCATTTAGTCAAGTTGGCGAGCGCCGCGAGGTGGAGATCAAGAGCGAGCCTGTGGCGCTTGAAGTGAAACCGTTGCCGCCGAATGCGCCGGTCAGCTTTTCGGGTGCAATTGGAAATTTCACAATGGCGACCGACGCAAAACCCAGGACTGTGCAGGTTGGCGATCCGGTCACCGTTACAACTACAATTTCCGGCCGCGGCAATTTCGACCGTGTGAATGCGCCCGTCGTTGAAGACGAGCGTGGCTGGCACAAATATCCGCCGTCGTCCAAGTTCAAACAGGACGACGAGGTCGGCATCAGTGGCACCAAGACCTTCGAGATGGTCCTCTCGCCCAACGAAAAAAAGCAGGGGTTACCGCTGCTCGCATTCTCATACTTCGATCCGGTGAAGGAGCAATATGTGACCCTTCACAGCGAGGCAATACCCCTCAATGTGGAGGGAGGCGCAGCGGTTGCACAAAATGCAGGTGCGCCCCAGACTGGGGCACCGAGCCCGGCATTGGCCCATGCGGCATCACCAATTCCGACGGCTACCAAGCCGCAGGACATTCTTTATCAATTAACCGAGCGGCCCCAGGCGGCGGAATCGTTCGCACCTATTTACACGCGAAACATCTTCTGGGGTGCGCAGTTGATTCCGTTACTGGCGTTAATTGGATTTGCGGGTTGGAAAGTCCGCCGGGCAAGAATTGATAATCGCGAAGCACAACGCGTCGCTGCGTTGCAACATGAAGCGACCGATCTAATGCACAAGTTGCATCGTAACGATGTTTCGCCGCGCGAATATTATGCCGAAGCATCCAGAGTCGTTCGTGTAAAAGCCGCTCTGGCGTCGGGCAATCGGCGCATCGATCCAAACATGGTCGACGCCGAAACTGCAGCGGAAACTTTCAAGCTCACTAGTGATTCTCGGGATCGCTTGCGGCGGTTGTTCGAGCAAAGCGACGAATGGCAATACAGCGGTGCGCGCAATGGACCGGGAAGAATCTCGC
This sequence comes from Verrucomicrobiota bacterium, assembly GCA_003221375.1. Taxonomy (GTDB): domain Bacteria; phylum Verrucomicrobiota; class Verrucomicrobiia; order Chthoniobacterales; family UBA10450; genus Udaeobacter. Next base: position 1,841 of record QHRI01000421.1, on the reverse strand, counting down.
CGGAAAACCAGCGCGAGGTGCTGGAGTTGATCCAGAATTTGAGATGAACAAGACCATATCGAAAACTCGCCGTCGCGTTGGATCCCACTTCGAGGGTGAAGCCTGTAGCCGCCTCTCTGTGAGAGGCGCCTCGCATGCGTGCTGTTCAAGCTCAGCGCAACGCTTCGCACAGCGAAGCGGCTACAGGCTGATTCTTTTAGGCGTGATTCTCTGCTCATTCGTCGCTGCCTCGGCGTTTGCACAAACTAGTTTTGAAAAAGCAAATCAGGAGTTCGCGCAAGGGCACTTTAAGGATGCGATCTCAAGTTACGAAGACCTCGTTCGTGCAGGACAATGGAGCGCAAACCTGTTTTACGATCTCGGCAATGCTTATTTTAGGACAGGCGATTTTGGCCACGCGATTTTGAATTACGAGCGCGCGATCGCCCTGGAACGACACCACCCGGAAGCTACGGCCAATTTGCAGATCGCGCGCGATGAGGGGCGCGCGCTGGAGCTTCAACAAAACTGGCCGGAGCGCTATTTGCGGCTGGCGAGCGTCAACCAGTACTGCATCGCCGCGGCGATCGCTTTTTGGCTCGCAATTTTTGCCGTTGTTAGCTTGATCTTCGCGCGTCGCAGATCGGCTACAATGATTGCCATGTTGGTTTTTTGCCTGTTAATCAGCGCAATTTCCACTTTTGCTGTGTACACTCTCGAACATGGCAGTGGAGGCTACGCGCTCGCCATCGTGACCGGTAAGGATGTCCAAGCGCGTCTCGCGACCGCTGATACTGCGAACAGCATCCTCGCGTTGCCACCTGGTAGTGAGATCAAAGTTTTGAGCACCCGCGGAGATTGGATCTACGCAACGTTACCGAATAACTTGCGCGGTTGGATACCAGCCAAAGACGCAGAGCAAGTGCGTTTGTAGGTCCCGGGTACCGCGCGCGTCTCGCATGCTGGTGATCGCGTCCTCGCGATTGCGAACTTTTCTTGTGCCCCCCATTTCTTAAGCCATGATCATTTTAAAAAAGACTGTTTCGGGGCGACGCCGAAATCAACACGCAAGACGCATGCGCTACCCAGCCATATGAAGATTGCCGCTTCTCAGATTTCATGTTCGCTCGGTGATCCCAAATCGAACCTACTTAAGGTCCGCGACTTTTCTGCGCGAGCCAAAGAAGCCGGAGTGGAGTTGATTGTTTTCCCGGAGATGACCGACACGGGTTACTCGATGTCCGCAATCCGGGATCACGCCAGTTCTTGGACCAGCGGTTTCGTGCCCGGACTTCAGGAAGTCGCCGCCAAGTCTTCCATCGCCATCGTGTGCGGCGTCTCGGAGAAAGATGGCGCGTCTGTCTACAATTCTCTGGTCTTTGTCGATCGGCGTGGACAAATCGTTGCTAAATATCGAAAGACTCACCTGTATGCAGTCGCGCCCGTTGAAGAACAACGGTGTTTTGTTTCAGGCGATACATTCGGGAGCTTTGCCATGAGTGATCTGCGCTTTGGCTTCAGTATCTGCTACGATCTCCGGTTTCCCGAGATGTACCGAAAACTGGTCGTCGAGCAGAACGTCGGCGCTCTAATTGTTTCTTCCGCCTGGCCATTTCCGCGCATTGAGCACTTCCGAACGCTCATCCTTGCACGCGCAATAGAAAACCAGAGCTACGTAATTGCATCCAACCGCGTCGGCAAAGACGACGACTTATGGTTTTGCGGCAGCTCGGCAATCATCGATCCTCGCGGAGTGCTGATTGCATCGGCATCGGCGGATCGTGAAGAACTTATCCACGCCGATGTATCACAGGAACTCGTCTTCGGAGTTCGGAGCCGGGTTAAATCGCTCGCCCACCGCC
>QHRI01000420.1 GCA_003221375.1 Verrucomicrobiota bacterium | reverse complement strand
GAGCGCACCGACGCGTTCCGAACCTTCCACGCGAAAGCCAGTACTTGGCAATGTCTGCATGACCTGCTTCTCCACCTTGTCACTGGTATTCAATGGCGTGCGGATGGTGATGTAACTCCGGCCGACTTGCGTGGATTCCTGAATAGAAGCGTCGGCAAGCCCGATTGGCTTGAGCGCACCGCGCACTTGCCCGATATCGATCTTCCCAGCTGCGCTCAACGTGATGAGATCGCCGCCGCGAAAATCGACGCCGAAGTTACGTTCGCCGCGTTGGTAAAAAGCGAATGCGCCAGCGAGCAGCAACGCGAGCGAGCACATGCACGCAATAAAGCCTTTCCCGAGAAAATTAATGTTCTTCGCTGAAATCAAGTGCAGCATCGAGATGCGTTTCACCCGTCCCGTATCCACCAGCGAGCCGAGGCAATTCCGCCCCACAATGAGCGCCGTGAACAAGGATGCCAAAATGCCGAGCGTAAGGGAAATGGCGAAGCCCTTCACGGGTCCAGTCGCTTTCCAAAAAAGAATCGCCGCGGTGATCAACGTCGTGACGTTGGCGTCGAAAATGGAGCTGAACGCTTTCTCGTACGCCGTGTTCAGAGCGACTTTAAGCGATTTTCCAAGCGCCATTTCTTCGCGCAACCGCTCGTAAATCAGCACGTTTGCATCAACCGAAAGACCAATGGTCAGGATAATACCAGCGATACCGGGCAACGTGAGGACGAAATGAAACATCGTTAACGCGCCGACCAGCAAAATGAGATTGATGATCAAGGCGAGATTTGCGATGAGCCCGGGGATTTTGTAGTAACCCGCTACGCAAACCAGCGTAATAGCCAGGCCGACCAGGCCGGCGAGAATACTCGCGCGAATCGAATCGAGTCCGAGAGTGGGCGAAACGCTGCGCTCTTCCTCGATGCTCACCGGCGTTTGCAACGGGTTCTGAAGCACGCTTGCCAGGCCCCGCGCTTCTTCCTCTGTGAATCTCCCTGTGATCTGGGCGTCGCCGCCGTAAATGGCGTCTTGAATTACCGGAGCAGATTGGATGATTCCATCCAGCACAATTGCAAAGCGATGATGGATGTGCGCGGCTGTTATGTCGCCGAACTTTTTCGCTCCCTCGCTGTCGAACCGCAAATGAACGACCCAACCGTCTCGTTCATAAGAAGCGCCTGCGTTCGAAACGCGATCGCCGGATAGATCGGCTTTCTTTTTGACCAGCAACCGTTCTTCTCTTGGTTTTTCTTTGACACCCGCAACGGACTCTCCACCAAGCGGAACTCCAGCTTCGCAACCCGCGAGAGTTGGTCGCGCGCTTCCTGGATCTTGGCCGTGTCGAGTCCTGGGATTTGCACCAAGATGCGGTCGTTCGCGACGGGACTGATTATCGGCTCGCTGACTCCAAACGTGTCAATACGCTTGCGAATGACCTCGACCGCCTGGTCAAGCATGCCCTTAGTGACTTCTTTGTCGCCACCTTTCAACCGAATCAGGAAGGAAGTGCCGCCTTGAATGTCCAGGCCAAGCGCGATCTTCTTCTGTGGCGGCCAGATCGTGACAATGCTGGAAACGACAA
>QHRI01000391.1 GCA_003221375.1 Verrucomicrobiota bacterium | reverse complement strand
TCTTCGATCATCAGCTGCGCACCTTGAAGATCATCGCGAACGCATTCCTTGAGGATGGCCCACTCCAAACAGTTTATGCGCGAGCGGCTGAATCGATCGACGCCATCGTGCAAAAACTTGGCGAACCTGCCGATCTTCCGCTTGTCTCACCCGCGGATCTCGAGATGCACTCTTTTGGTAGAGAGAGCGCTTTGCGCGATCCGGACATGGCAGAGCGATGTCCCTATCACAGCAATTTCCATCCCGCCGAGTTCGAGCGCGCGGTGGAACGAGCCAAGGAATACATCCGCGCGGGCGATGTCTTCCAAGTCGTCCTTTCGCAGCGATTTGAATCCGATTTCGACGGCGATCCGCTCGATTTTTATCGCTGCCTCCGTTTCGTCAATCCTTCGCCGTACATGTTTTGTCTTAAGTTCGGTGCCGATTTCGCGCTTGTTGGAAGCTCACCGGAGATGCATGTCCGGCTCATCAATGATGCCGTGGAGATTCGACCCCTTGCTGGAACGCGCCCGCGAGGCGCCACCCCCGCGCAGGACGAGAAGAACGCTGCCGACCTTCTTGCCGATCCAAAGGAACGCGCCGAGCACATCATGCTCGTCGATTTAGCGCGCAACGATGTCGGCCGGGTTTCGAACTTCGGCACGGTGCGCGTGACCGAATTGATGGACATCGAACGCTACAGCCACGTCATGCACATCGTTTCAAATGTCACTGGTCGCCTGCGTACGGGCTGCACCGGGTTCGACCTGGTCAAAGCAACATTTCCCGCCGGAACCGTCTCCGGGGCGCCGAAAATTCGCGCCATGCAAATCATCAGCGAACTGGAGGCGACAAGGCGGGGCTGTTACGCAGGGGCGATTGGGTATTTTGGATTCGACGGTAACGTCGATTCCTGTATTGCGCTGCGCTGTGCAGTGCTGAAAAACGGGAAAGCATATTTTCAAGCCGGCGCGGGCATCGTCGCTGACTCAGATCCAAATTCCGAATACGGCGAAAGCATCAATAAAGCGCGTGCGATGGCAAAGGCGCTCTCAATGGCGACACAAATTAGGCCATCGCGAAACGGTAAACATCGCTGCAAGCCAGGCGAGGGCGGCGATTCCGAGTTGCGTGACCTCACGCTGCGTCTCATGCGCGGTGAGAATCTCAACCGTACTGAGGCCGGCAATTTTCTAGGCTGTCTGCTTAATCCTGGCGCTACAGACGCGCAGATAGCAGCTGCGCTCACCAGCCTGGCCGTAAAGGGCGAGACTTCCGACGAGCTAGCAGGAATTGCCGAAGCAATGCGAAATCGTGCACTGCCATTGCGATCGCGTCATGCGCGTTTCATCGATACAGCCGGCACTGGATCAAGCGCCAGGAAGACTTTTAATGTTTCGACAGCAGCGGCTTTTGTGCTGGCAGGGGCGGGTTTACCGGTGGCGAAACACGGCTCACGCGCGGCAACGTCGCGTTGCGGGAGTGCCGACGTGCTCCAGGTGCTACAGCCCGGGTCGCGCATGTACGCCGTGAGCTTGGGGTGCATACTACATTCAATTTGCTCGGTCCCCTAACGAATCCCGCGCGGCCGCCGTTTCAGATCGTTGGTGTCCGGGCGCTCTCACTACTTGAGCGCGTTGCGTCAGCACTGGCTCGTCTCGGCGTTGAAGGCATGGGTGGTGCACGGCGCCGATGGTCTGGATGAAATAACAATTGCGGACAAGACGTACGTTGCCGCGTGTTCGTCCACCGGACACGTGGAAGCATTTACGCTGTCGCCCGAAGACTTTGGGTTGAAACGTCAACGGTTCGACGGGTTTCACGGGAAGGGCCCGCGAGAAAACGCAGAACTGATTCGCGCAATTTTGCGAGGCGAGGAGCCGAAGACAACAAGCGCCGCGCGCGATCTTGTTATGATTAACGCAGCTGCG
>QHRI01000238.1 GCA_003221375.1 Verrucomicrobiota bacterium | reverse complement strand
AAGGGCGCGATCGAACGGTCGTTTGCCATTCAGGATCTGATCCACGAGTCGAAGGTAACGATCCAGTTCGTCGGCTGATTTTGCTTCGAGACCAGAGAGCAGAGCGAGCGTTTCCTTCAGGTCATCCAGGCGCTTATCTGCTTCGGGATCCTTCCGATGTTGCGTCACAAGCCGGTCGATTTCGCGTTGGGCGTGATCTTGCCGCCGCGTCAGGGGATTGAGCTTGGCCTGCGCCACAATCATCTCTTCGTACGACCAGCGCATGGCGATGAATTGACAGACAAGCGGAACCTGCAGCTTGCTCTCCGTTTTTCTGTTCTTCTCTGCGCTTGGGTGTTCGGAGAACCTATGCGAAAGGGAATAAAGCAGACCAAGGTTCCGATTCATGTCCTCGTATTTGATGAGGGCGCCACCCATGATGATCTGCGGAATCAAAACGAGCGGGACGATGTTTGCCGCCGTCTTCGGATCGGCCACCAACGAAGAAATGAGCAGACCCAGCGCCACGCCACCTATGGCAGTCATGAACATGATCGCCAGATCGATCCAAAACATTCCGCGGATTTCCAGGATGTAATTGCCGATCAGGACAAAAAGGATGCACTGAACGAGCGCAAACACTCCGAGCGTGAGCGTCTTCGAGACGACATAGTACGATAAGCGAACATTGACATTCCGCTCACGCTGCAGCACCGGCCGGTCCCGGATGATGTCATCGGCGCTGTTGGTGAGGCCGAGGAACATCGCGACGATCAGACCGAGGAAGAGAAAGGTTGGAATGTGATATGCAGAAGCAAAATCGTATGTGCCGTTCTCCGAATAGCGCAGAATCGTCGCAATCAACAACGCCAGGACTGGCGAAACTCCGATCGTGATGACCAGGTTGGCGCGGTTGCGCAGTTTGCTGACAAAAGCGCGGCGCAGCACCGTGCGAAATTGTGTCCACTCATCATGCCATCGAAATGGCAGCCGCTTTTTCTGAACCGGCGCCGCGGGCAACGTGGATGGCGCTTCTTTGTGCAGGGAAACTTGTTTGACGTCTTGAATCAGGCGGAATGCCTCATATTTGTCGCGCCAGAATTCCGGCGAATAACGGCGCGCCGCAACGAGATGTCCCCGGCTGTTTTCTTCGTAAATGATGTCGCCACTCAGATCGCGCAGTGGCGTCTCCAGCACATCGAAAATGAATTCCGGACGGGTCGTTCCGCAGGATGGGCACGCGCCTAGTTCCGCTCCGAACTGATGCTGATGTTCAGCTTCGGCGAAATACCGAAGCATGTCGGACGGCGCTCCGAAAAAGACGAGCCGCCCACCTTTGTCCAGGAGGATCGCCTTGTGAAACATCTGGAAAATTTTCGAGCTCGGCTGGTGAATCGTGACGATGACGATTTTGTTGTGCGCCATGCTCCGAATAATTTCCATCACGTGCTCGGAATCCTTTGAGGAAAGCCCGGAAGTCGGTTCGTCGAACAGATACACGTCCGACATGCCGATCATATCGAGGCCGATATTGAGGCGTTTTCGCTCGCCGCCGCTCAGCGTTTTCTTCTCGGGACTGCCGACGACTGCGTCACGCCGTTCGCCAAGCCCGAGCTCGACCAATTTTGCCTCTAAACGCCGGCTGCGATCGCGGCGGGAGAGGTGCGGCGCGCGAATTGCCGCCGCAAACAGCAAGTTTTCGCCGATGGTGAGATGTTCGTCGAACGCGTCCTGCTGAGGCATGTAACTGACATAATGCTTCAGGGCGTCGAGATTTTGATAAAGCGACTGGCCGTTAAGCAGGACGTCACCGCTGGTGGGTTGAAGTTGGCCGGCCAGCACTCTCATAAGCGTGCTCTTTCCACAACCGCTCGCGCCCATCACGCAGACGAGTTCGCCACGCGCGATGCTAAACGAGATTCCCTCGAGACCAATCTGGCCCTTGCCAAAGCGGTGCGTGATTTCGTTTGCCTCAAGAGTGCGAATGATATTGCGCTCTTCCTCGATGATTCGTTCCGAAAAGTTGCACCGCAGGAATTGCCCGATGTCGATTCGGATGGTATCTCCGTCTTTGAGCGGTGCCGTGGTGCGTACCACGGTGTCACCGACCATGATCGGGCGATCCGCTTCGATCACCTCCAGCTGACCAACCCGCCGATCGTAATCACAGAAAATCTTCAGCAGCACGTCGCCGCTCGTGCCAGGGGAGAGTAAGATATCGTCGGCTTCAAGCCGGCTCGGCTCGTTCGAAACCAGATATTCCGATTTGGATGCCTTCAGTTGAAATCGGCCGCCCAGAGCGCGCGCTCGCCGGCGCAGATCGTTCAAATCCAGCTCGGTATCGTTGCGGAACACGATCCGGTCTTCCAAAGCCGCATCGACCTGCGTGCCAGCTTTTAACTTCACACCGTTAAGCTCGGCATCCACATCGCGCAGCGCTTTCACGCGAACCTTCAATCCGAAAGTGACCCGAAGCGCACTCTCACGTGTTCGCGAGCGTTCCAATCCCACTTCGTCCGAATCTCTGTTTACACGCATGAAAATCTGGGGAAGCGAAACGTTCTTCTTTGCGTTGAAATATTGCGCGAGCTCCTGATAGCTGAGCACCTGATCGCCGACGAGGATGCGCTGGCCAGGGTAAATTCGACAGAAACCACCACGCACGAGCGGTCTCCCACGCACGGACACGTTTTGGTCGCTATAATTTTTCAGCAAAATGAGTTCGTGATAACGAAACGCCATCAACCGATCGACCTCGTTGAGATTCTTAAGCGTCACATCGGCTTTTCCGTCTGGACCGAAGGAGAGCGACTCAAGCGGTGACGCGCCGTGTTGGTAGATCGACGGATCGGAATCTTCCGAGGCATTAAGTTGATAAACGATGTCGATCGCCTGCGCAGCCATGCCCATCTGCGACATGAACGAGTAGAACGCAACGACTTGTTCCTGCTTCAAACCGGCTTGCGAGATCAGGTCGTAAAGCTGAACTCCGAGCATGATCTTCCGATCAGCGCTAAGCTGCGCGCCGAGCTTTTGTGCCATGGCAGCGAGATCTTGCTGCTCGTAGAGCGCTTGCCTGAATAATTGTCGCAGCTCGGAATAAACCGCTTCCGGGTAATCGTACCGCAGAAAACCAAGGCTTGAGTCGATTTCTTCCTCGAGCAGAACACCATCCGCCTTGGTGAAACTTGCCAACACCTGGATTAGCACCGGCAACAGATTTGGTCCTTCTGCGACACTCCGAGGCTTGCGTAACGCCCGGCGCACCCAACGGCGCCCGGTCCGACGCACCCGATACGCAAGCGGGGTCACCCGTTGCACGGCGCGATCGATTCTATCTGCGACTGAGGAGACCAGCTCTGTCATGTAAAGATTTGGGGGCGAATTTTACCCGAAAGCGGCAGCCGGCGCAATGCGGTATCCCCGTTTCGGTCATTCAAGCGTTGAACCCTTTAAGCATTCGCGATGTCAAAATCTACAAAACTTTACGAAGGATTTTCCGATATAAAGATATAACGATTTAACGAATCGGGTGGGCCTTGACCCTTTTGCATTGCAAATTTGTTCATGGTAACCTTTTTACGGCGGTAAATCCCCCTTTTGCTTATGGCTCAATTTGATCGCAATTCACAGAGAGAGAACAAATCTCGCGGGAACGAACCCAATTTTAATTGGCGCGGGGTCATCCTAATAGTCATTGCCTTTAGTCTGATCGCGATGGCGATGCTGTTTTACCGCGGAGGGATGCAGCCGGTCGAAGACGTGCCGTATAACCGTTTCCTCGAGCTGCTCGAGAATAAACAGATCGTTAACGACAAAAGCTATCCGCTCCAGCTCGTGGTAGAAGATGGTCGCCCGACCCAGACGCTACGCGGCGCTTATGTTCGACAGGGAATCGCTTCGGCGCCGTCTCAGCAAGTGCCGTTCCGAACGACGGTGTATTTAACTTTCACGAACGATCTGCAGCAAAAGCTCGCCGCGTCCGGTATTCAGCCGGCCATCAAGACTGAATCAAATATGCTCGCCCAAACCGTGGTCGGTTTTCTGCCGATCGCGCTTTTCTTGCTGGTGCTTTATTTCCTGTTCCGCCAGCAAATCCGTATGGCTGGGAAAGGCGCTCTTAATTTCGGGAAATCGAAAGCGCGCATGCTCGCCCGCGACAAAAACAAGATCACATTTCGCGATGTCGCCGGCGTTGAGGAAGCAAAGGATGAAGTGCAAGAGCTCGTCGAGTTTTTGCGCGATCCGAAAAAATTCCAGAAGCTCGGCGGACGCATTCCAAAAGGTGTCTTGATGGTCGGGCCTCCGGGGACCGGCAAGACACTGCTCGCGCGCGCCATTGCGGGCGAGGCGGACGTCCCATTCTTTTCCATCAGCGGCTCTGACTTTGTCGAGATGTTTGTCGGTGTAGGCGCATCGCGCGTGCGCGACATGTTCGAACAGGGAAAGAAATCTGCTCCCTGCATCATTTTTATCGATGAAATCGACGCCGTCGGGCGTCATCGCGGTCACGGCGTGGGCGGCGGCCATGACGAGCGCGAACAAACATTGAACGCATTGCTCGTGGAGATGGACGGATTCGATACGCAGGAAGGCGTGATCATTATCGCGGCCACGAACCGGCCCGATGTTCTCGATCCCGCCTTGCTGCGACCGGGACGTTTCGATCGCCAGATCACAGTCAATCTGCCTGACGTGAAAGGACGCGAAGAAATTCTGCGGGTGCACGCCAAGAAAGTGAAACTTGCCGAAGGCGTTGATCTCGCAGTCGTCGCACGCGGCACGCCCGGTTATTCCGGTGCGGAACTTGCCAATGTCATCAACGAAGCGGCGCTGCTGGCTGCCCGGCGCGGATTAAAGGGAATCACGCTGGCCGAGCTCGAGGAAGCGCGCGACAAAGTTCGCTGGGGCAAAGAGCGTCGGAGCCTTGCGCTCAGCGAAAAAGAAAAGCAGAACACCGCGTACCACGAAGCCGGTCACGCGCTGTTGCTTGAACTTTTGCCGCACACCGAGCCGTTGCACAAAGTCACGATCATCCCTCGCGGGCCATCGCTTGGATCGACCATGTGGTTGCCGGAGGAAGATAAATACACCAACCGCAAAAACGAATTACTGGCCGGCCTTGCCGTGAGCATGGGCGGCCGCGTGGCCGAGGACATCATCTTCGGCGACATCACAAACGGCGCGCGTGGCGATATCAAAATGGCTACGGCGATCGCTCGTCGGATGGTTTGCGAATGGGGTATGAGCGAAAAAATGGGGATGGTCGAATACGGCGAGCACGAAGATTATGTTTTCCTGGGGCGCGACATTTCTCGCGCGCGCGACTACAGCGAAGCGACGGCCGAACAGATCGATCAGGAAGTGCGAAAACTTCTAGACGACGCGTATCGTTTGGCGAAGGAAACGCTCATCGCAAATCGTGATAAGCTTGAGGTAATCGCAAAAGCGTTACTTGAGTTCGAAACCCTGGACGGCTCGCAGATCAAAGAGATCGTCGAGCATGGTCGCCTGATCAATCCGCCCCCAGGTGCATCGCCGCCGCCCGGCAAAAAAATGCCCACCGAAAAACCGCCCAAACAAGTTGTCGCAGCGCCCGATGTGACGCCGCCTCTCCCCGGTGCCCTTGGCGGCGCACCCGCATAATTTCGTGTTCGGCGTTGGACGTTGAGGGTTCGGCGTTTTGTTCAACGCTAGCCGTGCCTGATCTCCCTCTCGTTAGCCCACACAACTGCGATGATACGATTCACCGCTACAATCGAGACCGTGGGTATAAATCCATGCATACAGATACCAGCCCGTGTGACGCGATACTTCGGCAAGCGCGGATATGTCCCAGTGACTGTTTATCTACAGTCCGGTGAAGTCCCTTCCAATCTTGTACCCATTGGCGGTGGTGTTCAGCGGCTATATATCAATGCTGCCATGTTACGGTGCACGGATTCACGCATTGGAGACCGTGTGTCGATTGGGCTGGAGTTAGATGCGAGCGATCGCAGTTTAAAGGCACCGGATCATCTTTTGGGGACCTTATCCGCGCGTCCACTTGCGGAATCCCGATGGAAATCGTTGGCACCATCGAAGCGCAAAGAAATTATTCGGTATATTTCGACAGGAAAGAGCAACGCCACACGAAATCGAAACGTTGCCAGATTGTTGCGGATACTAGAATCGAAATCGGGGGCTGGCGTACTGTGTGGAATTCGAATTACAGATCGACGCGATTCGAGGCTAACCAGTCGCTAGAGCCATCATCTATCGTTAGGCCTATACCGCAGAGTTTATGTAAACATCAAAAAATAAACCAAACAATATGGGTGAGAAAACAAAAGTCACAGGCCCGGCATCATACTTCCCTTCGATCGAGAAGAAGTATGGCCAACCAATTGAGCACTGGCTGAAACTACTCAGCGGCCTTAAGGATATGAAACACATGGAGATGGTTGATTGGCTTAAGACCAAACAGGGGATGGGACACGGTCACGCCAACGCTCTTGTTGGTTATTTGCGTGCCAAATCAAAAGTATAAAAGTCCGCCGCCTAACCAAGTGCTGGAGCGAACCGCCGCCGGTCGTGCATTTACTTTTCAGATGATTAAAGTGGTTTCAATCGCAGCGACGCTCGCTCTCTGGGGTGGTCGCTCAGCTGGTTTTCGTTAGACCTCATATGCAATTCAGAGCAGGTTCGCCGGCAGACGCAGAAGCAATTGCGGGCTTGATCGCTAGCTTCCAGGGCGAACTCACCGACGATCCGTCTGGTGCGGGTGCCGAGGGATATCTTGCCTCCGTGTCCGTACAGGCCGAGCGCGAGTACCTGGCCTCAGAACGCTACCGATACCTTTTCGCTT